>NZ_JBIVNJ010000012.1:0-182342 GCF_044753585.1 Streptomyces sp. NPDC088354
CGCCGAAGCTGCGGCCGCCGAGCCCCCACTCGTCCAGGTGCAGCGCGTTCTCGGCCCTGCGCCAGCGGGCGGCCAGGAAGCCGAGCACCGTGACGACCACGAAGAAGAAGATGAAGACGGCCAGTGCGACGCCGTTGATTCCGTCCTTCACTTCGACGCCTCCTTCCGTGCCCGCTCCTCGCGGCGGACCAGGACGTACGCGGTGTACGTCAGTCCGGAGGAGAGGAACACCCACGCCATCTGGTACCAGTAGAAGAACGGGATGCCGATGAACTCGGGGGTCAGCTTCGCGTACGAGCCGACCCAGAGCATCGCGACGAACGGGATGACGAGGCAGACGCCGGCGATCACACGGGTGGGGGTGACCACCGGCGGCCGGACCGGAGTTCCGGTTGGTTGCTCGGACATTGCTGCGGCTCCGTCCTGATCTCACTCCTGTGTAATGCGCACGAAATCTAGGTCAGGCACCGGCGCACGTCACTACCCGTTCGTATTGCGGTATGGAAACGATCTCGACGGGCTGGAACCAGACGGGAACCATCCGGGAACTTCCCGGCATCCTCCCGGGATTACGGCCGCCGCAGCCGCGCCACGAACTTGTAGCGGTCACCGCGGTAGACCGAGCGCACCCACTCCACCGGCTGCCCGTCGGTGTCGAGGGAGTGCCGGGACAGCAGCAGCATCGGCAGGCCCACGTCGGTGCCGAGCAGCCCGGCCTCGCGCGGTGTGGCCAGCGAGGTCTCGATGGTCTCCTCCGCCTCGGCCGGACTTACGTCGTAGACCTCGGCGAGCGCGGTGTACAGGGAGGAGTACTTGGCCAGGCTGCGGCGCAGCGCGGGGAAGCGCTTGGCCGACAGGTGGGTGGTCTCGATCGCCATCGGCTCGCCGTTGGCCAGCCGCAGCCGTTCGATGCGCAGGACGCGCCCGCCGGCCTTCATGTCGAGCAGTTCGGCCAGCCGGTCGTCGGCGGTGATGTAGCCGATGTCCAGCAGCTGCGAGGTGGGCTCCAGGCCCTGGGCGCGCATGTCCTCGGTGTACGAGGTGAGTTGCAGCGCCTGGGAGACCTTCGGCTTGGCGACGAAGGTGCCCTTGCCCTGGATGCGCTCCAGCCGTCCCTCGACGACCAGTTCCTGCAGGGCCTGGCGCACGGTGGTGCGGGAGGTGTCGAACTCCGCCGCCAGGGTGCGCTCCGGGGGTACCGGCGAGCCGGGCGGCATCGTCTGCGTCAGTTCCAGCAGATGGCGCTTGAGCCCGTAGTACTTGGGCACCCGGGCGGTTCGTCCGGCCGCGGTCGCCGGCGCGGGCTCCGCGGACTCCGTCACCGCGTTACCGGCCTCGCCGTCGCTGTCCATCGCCCCTGCTCCCGTGTGCTGTCGTGCTGCCGTCACCGGCTCCTCCGTCATTCGCGGCTCACATCGTGGCACGGCCAGGGCCCAAATCGCGTTACGGGCCCAGATGTCGGTCCGGTAACGGACGCGACCGGTGCTCTTATACACCCTTGACACCCCCAAAGGTCTAGGCCAAGCTTCGGGCACTGGTCTACACCACTTGGTACTCACTGCCCTGGGGAGGGTGTTGTGAAGCGCAAGCTGATCGCGGCGATCGGTGTCGCAGTCATGGTCGCCGGCGTTGCGGCCTGCGGTTCGGACGACAAGGGCTCCGACAAGGCCGCCGCGCCCAAGGAGATCACCGTCTGGCTGACGGTCGACGCACAGAAGAACTGGCCCGAGCTGGTGAAGCAGGCGGACGACGCCTTCACGGCCGCGCACAAGGGCGTGAAGATCCACCACGAGTACTACGAGTGGACCGCCAAGAACCAGAAGCTCGACGCCGTGCTCGCCACCAAGAAGGTGCCGGACGTGGTCGAGATGGGCAACACCGAGACGCTCGGCTACCTGGTCAAGGGCGCGTTCGCCCCGATCGACAAGAGCAAGTTCGAGAACTCCGGTGACTGGCTGGACGCCCTGGAGGGCTCGGTCACGTACAACGGCAAGACCTACGGCGTGCCTTACTACGCCGGCGCCCGCGTCGGCACCTGGCGCAAGGACGTCGCCAAGGCGGCCGGTGTCACCAAGGCCCCGACCACCTGGGCCGAGCTGACCGACGCGCTCGACAAGATCCAGAAGAAGAACGGCGACAAGTTCTCCGCCTGGTACCAGCCCAGCCGTGACTGGTACACCGCGCTGGCCTTCGTCAAGGACGCCGGCGGCGACGTCGCCAAGGAGGACGGCGGCAAGTGGACCGCCTCGCTGTCCGACTCCAAGTCCATCGAGGGCCTGAAGACCTGGAAGGGCGTCCTCGACAAGTACTTCCACGGCGACAAGAACAAGGACGAGTCCGACCGTTACATCGTCTACGGCCAGGGCAAGTCCGCGCTCATCTACGGCGCCAGCTGGGAGGGCGGCGCGGCCGCCGACCCGAAGACCGACAAGACCGGCAAGCTCAAGGACAACCTGGAGACCTTCGCGCTGCCCGGCCCGAACGGCGACCTGCTGCCGAACTTCATCGGCGGCTCCGACCTGGTCATCCCCGCCAAGTCCGGCGCGCAGGACCTCGCCGCCGACTGGATCAACGACTTCACCGACACGGCCGCCCAGAAGGTCCTGATCTCCAAGGGCAACCTGCCCAACGCCAAGTCCCTGCTCGCGCCGCTGAAGGACGACCCGGCCACGGCCGCTTCGGCCCGCGCCAACGAGAACACCTGGTTCGTCCCGACCGCGCCGGGCTGGCTGCAGGTGGAGAAGAAGCAGATCCTGCAGAACATGCTCAACGACATCGCCGTCGGCAAGGCGTCCATCGAGGACGCGACGAAGTCCGCCGACGACCAGATCAACGCGGTGATCAACGCCGGCTGACCGGTGGCCGGGGCAGCACAGTGATCGACGCCGGCCGGCCGCCCACGGGCGGCCGGCCCCGGTGCGCGAACGCCAGGGACTGGAGTAGCCGAGGAGCACATGATGAGTGCCGTTGACACACCGCTCGACAAGGTGCCGCTCGCGCGGCCGCCGGCGGGACCGGGCCGCAAGCCGCGCCGGCTGGGCGGGGCCGCGCTTCCCTGGGCCCTGCTCGCACCGACCATCGGCGTCCTGGTGCTGGTCCTCGGGTACCCGCTGGTCCGGCTGGTCACCCTGTCCTTCAAGCAGTACGGGCAGGCCGAGCTCTGGCAGGGACTGCCCGGCGACTGGCAGGGATTCGCCAACTACACCCACGTGCTCGGCGATTCGGAATTCTGGGCCGTCGTCCTGCGCACCCTGCTCTTCACCGTCGCGGCGGTGCTGCTCACCCTCGTCCTCGGGATGGCGGTGGCGCTGCTGCTGCAGCGGGTCTCGCCCTGGATGAAGACGCTGATCAACATCGCGCTGGTGGCGAGCTGGGCGATGCCCATCGTCGTCGCCATCACCGTCTTCAAGTGGATGTTCGACAGCGACTACGGCGTCCTCAACTGGCTGCTGAGCCGGCTGCCCGGGGTCGACTTCAGCGGTCACAACTGGTTCACCGACACCCGTCAGGGCTTCCTCGTCATCACCCTGATGGTGGTCTGGGGCGCCATCCCCTTCGTCGCCATCACCCTGCACGCCGGCCTCACCCAGGTGCCCAAGGAGCTGGAGGAGGCCGCCCGCATGGACGGCGCCGGCCCGGTCAAGGTCTTCCGGCACGTCACCCTTCCGGTGCTCAAGCCGCTGATCGTCATGCTGACCACGCTGTCGGTCATCTGGGACATGGGCGTCTTCCCGCAGGTCTTCCTCATGCGCGACGGCCACCCCGAGCCCGACTACCAGGTGCTCACCACCTACTCGTACGACCAGGCCTTCGTCTCCAACGACTACGACGCGGGCGCGGCCATCGCCGTCATCACCGTGCTGCTGCTCCTCGGCGTGATGGCCGTCTACATGCGCCAGATGCTGAAGATCGGAGAGGTGGAGTGACGACCGTGCTCGACACCGCCCCCGCCCCGGCGGCCCCGCCCGCCTCCCCGGCCCGCCGCGTCGGCCGGCGCCCGCGCCGCAAGGGACGCACCGTCTACAACCTGCTCGGCCTGCTGGTCGTGGTGGTCACCGGCTTCCCGGTCTACTGGATGCTGAACACGGCGTTCAAGCCGGCCAAGGACGCCATCGACCCGAACCCCAAGTTCTTCCCGACCAGCCTGTCCTTCCAGAACTTCTCCGACGCCCTCGACATCGGCGACTTCTGGGGCTCGGTCGGACGCAGCCTCATCGTCTCCGGCTCGACGGTGGGCCTCGGCCTGATCATCGGGCTGCTGGCGGCGCTGGCCATCTCGCGGTTCGTCTTCCGCGGCCGCAAGGCGGTCATCGTCGCGATCCTCGCCGTCCAGATGGTGCCGCTGGTCGCGATGATCATCCCGGTCTTCCTGCTGCTCAACCAGATCGACCAGATCGACAGGCTCTCCGGTCTGGTCATCACGTACCTGACCTTCATCCTGCCCTTCACGGTCTGGACGCTGCGCGGCTTCATCGTCAACATCCCCAAGGAACTGGAGGAGTCGGCGATGGTCGACGGCTGCACGCGCATGGGCGCGTTCCTCCGGATCGTGCTGCCGCTGCTCGCCCCCGGCCTCGTGGCCACCTCGATCTACGCGCTCATCCAGGCCTGGAACGAGTACCTCTACGCGATGCTCATCATGAGCCAGGAGCACCAGACGGCCACCGTCTGGCTGGGCAACTTCGTCACCTCGCGCGGCACGGACTACGCGCCGATGATGGCGGGTTCGACGATGATGGGCGTTCCTGTGGTGATCTTCTTCCTGATCGTGCAGCGCAAGGTCGCCGCCGGCCTGACCGCCGGGGCGGTGAAGGGATGACCGAGACCTTGAGTCAGATCCCCGACGGCACCGCGGACGCCGAGGACCTCGCGCGGGACGCCCTGGCCGTCCTGCAGCCGGGCTTCCACGGCACCACCGCCCCCGAGTGGCTGCTGCGCCGGCTCGCCGAGGGCCTGGGCTCCGTGGCGCTGTTCGCCCGCAACATCGAGTCGCCCGGGCAACTCGCCGCGCTCACCGCGCAGCTGCGCGCCGTGCGGCCCGAGGTGCTGATCGCCGCCGACGAGGAGGGCGGCGACGTGACCCGGCTGGAGGCACGCACCGGCTCCTCCTTCCCCGGCAACCTCGCACTCGGCGCGGTCGACGACACCGCCCTGACCCGCGACGTCGCCGCCGAGCTGGGCCGCCGGCTGGCCGCCTGCGGGGTCAACCTCAACTGGGCGCCCTCCGCCGACGTCAACTCCGACCCGAACAACCCGGTCATCGGGGTGCGGTCCTTCGGCTCCGAGCCGCTGCTCGTCGCGCGGCACACCGCCGCCTACGTCGAGGGGCTGCAGTCCGCGGGCGTGGCCGCCTGCACCAAGCACTTCCCCGGGCACGGCGACACCTCCGTCGACTCCCACCACGCCCTGCCCAAGGTGGACGTGGACCCGGACACCCTGCACTCCCGCGAACTGGTCCCGTTCCGCGCCGCCCTGGCCGCCGGGACCAAGGCCGTGATGAGTGCGCACATCCTCGTCCCGGCCCTCGACCCGGACCGCCCGGGCACGCTCAGCCCCGCCGTCCTGACCGGGCTGCTGCGTGACGGGCTCGGATACGACGGCCTCATCGTCACCGACGGCATCGAGATGCGCGCCATCGCCGACACCTACGGCGTCGAGCGCGGCACGGTGATGGCGATCGCCGCCGGCGCCGACGCCATCTGCGTCGGCGGCGGCCTCGCCGACGAGGAGACCGTGGTCGCGCTGCGGGACGCCATCGTCGACGCGGTGCGCGCCGGCGAACTTCCCCGCGGGCGGCTCGCCGACGCGGCCGCCCGGGTGCGGGCACTGGCCGCCTGGACCAGGGGCGCGGCCGGCTCCGCCGCCGGCCCCGCGCCGGACCCCGAAATCGGCTTCACGGCGGCTCGGCGCGCGCTGCGCGTGACCCGGACCGAGGAGTACCTGCCGATCGCCGAGGCGCCCTACGTCGCCGCGTTCACCCCGGTCGCCAACATCGCGGTCGGCGCCGAGACGCCGTGGGGGGTGGCCGCCGAACTGGACCGGCTCCTGCCCGGGACGGTGACCGGCACCTTCCGCCAGGGCGATGCTTTGACCGCAAATGTGCTCCGGTCCGCGGCGAACCGTAGGATCGTCGCAGTGGTCCGTGACGTGCACCGTCACCCGTGGATGGCCGAGGCGCTGGGTGCCCTGCTCGCCGCCCGGCCGGACACGGCGGTGGTGGAGATGGGCGTCCCCCAGGCTCCGCCCTCCGGCGCGCTGCACATTGCGACCCACGGCGCGGCCCGCGTGTGCGGGCGAGCGGCCGCGGAGGTCATCGTCGGCAAGGACGCCGACGCCTGACCGCCCCGGAGGCGCCACCCGTTCCAGAGACCGACCTGGAGGCTTCCAGAATGTCCGCCCCGACTCCGACCCAGCAGCCCCCGATGCCGGGCCGGATCATGTCCGGCGAGATGGCCGAGCAGCCCGCCGTGCTGCGCCGCATCCTCGAGGAGGGCGCGCCGCGCATCCGCGAGATCGCCGAGCAGATCGCCGCGCGCGGGCCGCGCTTCGTCCTGCTCACCGCGCGCGGCACCTCCGACAACGCGGCGCTGTACGCGAAGTACTTGATCGAGGTGCTGCTCGGCAAGCCGGCGGGCCTGACCTCCATGTCCACCACGACCGCCTACGGCGCCCGCCCGGACCTCACCGACTGCCTGGTCATCACCGTCAGCCAGTCCGGCGGCTCTCCGGACCTGGTGGCCTCCACCCGCGCCGCCCGGGAGGCCGGCGCGATCACCCTGGCGGTCACCAACAACGCCGACTCGCCGCTGGCCGAGGTCTCCGAGTTCCACATCGACGTGCTCGCGGGACCGGAGAAGGCGCTCCCGGCGACCAAGACGTACACGGCCGAGCTCCTCGCCCTCTACCTCTTCGTCGAGGGCCTGCGCGGCGGCGACGGCAACGCCGCCAAGATCCTCCCCGAGCTGGCCGAGCAGATCCTCGCCCGCCGGGACGAGGTCAAGGCGCTCGCCGGCCGCTACCGCTTCGCCGAGCGCCTGGTGCTCACCTCGCGGGGCTACGGCTACCCGACCGCGAAGGAGGCCGCGCTGAAGCTGATGGAGACCAGCTACATCCCGGCCCTGTCCTTCTCCGGCGCCGACCTCCTGCACGGTCCGCTGGCCATGGTCGACAACGTCTCGCCGGTGATCGCCATCGTCACCGAGGGCAAGGGCGGCCAGGCACTGCAGCCGGTCCTCGACCGGCTCCGCGGCCGGGGCGCCGACCTCGTCGTGATCGGCAACCAGGCGTCCGTGGAGGCCGCCTCCGCCGGCTTCGTGCTGCCGACCGCGGAGGTGGCCGAGGAGGTCCAGCCGATCCTGGAGATCCTGCCGCTGCAGATGCTGGCCTACGAGGTCACGATCGCCCGCGGCCAGGACCCGGACGCGCCGCGCGCCCTGGCGAAGGTGACCGAGACGCACTGACGCCGCCCCGTCCCGCGCCCCGGCCTGTGGGCGCGGAGGGTGGGGAATCCTCCCGCCCGCCGCGTCCACGGGCTTTTCACGTGCCGGGCCGGCGCCGAACGTCAAAGCTGTGAAGCCGCGCCGTCTGACATACCCGGGGCGACCGGGGCGACCGTGGAGGCGGCGCGCGGACAACGGGAAGCCGGGGGAGGCGAAGGCGCGAAGGGCGCCGGAAACCACTTCGGGCCGCGGCGCCGGAACGGGACCCTCAACCCGTCCAGCACCGCAGCCCGGAGCTGCTGTCGGCGCCGTGGCACGCGGGCTGTGCGGTCCCGCGGCCCGCTAGGGCCGACTCGTGAGGCCTGGCGCAGTCAGGGCAGAGAGCGCCCCGGCCTCGCTCCACCCTTCTGTGCGGGAAGGGCGGAAGTTCAGTTGTTCACGTCAATTCTGGACTAGACCATTATCCGTTGTCCATAAGCTGACGCAGTCAGATCATAGGGGCTCGAAGGCCTTTGTGGGGGACTGGATGTCAGCGCTTGCCATGAGCGCAGGTACGCTCATTTGCGTGCCCTCCATGAACGATCTCGTACGCCAGCACACCGACCTCGACGATTCCGATCTCGAGTGGCTCCATCTGCTGGTGTCGGAGTGGCAATTGCTCTCGGATCTCTCCTTCGCCGATCTCGTTCTGTGGGTCCCCACCAGCGACGGCACGCGCTATGTCTCCGTCGCGCAGATGCGTCCCAACACCGGCCCCACCTCCTACCAGGACGACATGGTCGGCCATCTCGTCCCGCGCGGCCGCCGCCCGATGCTGGACGCGGCGCTCGACGAGGGCCGGATCGTGCGGGAGGGCGACCCCGAGTGGCGCGAGGAGGTGCCGGTACGGGTCGAGTCGATCCCCGTGCGCCGGGCCGGGCGGGTCCTCGGGGTGATCGCGCGCAACACCAATCTGCTCACCGTGCGCACCCCGAGCCGGCTGGAGCTCACCTATCTGCAGAGCGCGTCCGACCTGGCACAGATGATCGCGGCGGGCACTTTCCCGTTCCCGTCCGAGCAGGTCGACATGGACGCGTCGCCGCGCGTCGGCGACGGACTGATCCGCCTCGACGCCGAGGGCATCGTCCAGTACGCCAGTCCCAACGCGCTCTCCGCCTACCACCGCCTCGGCCAGGCCGCCGACCTCGTCGGCCACCACCTGGGGGCCGCCACCGCCGAGCTGGCCCCCTCGCGCGGCAAGAGCCACGAGGCGCTGGTGACCGTCGCCAGCGGGAAGGCGCCGCGCGAGACGGAGATCGAGGGCAACGGCGGGGTCATCCAGCTGCGCGCCATCCCGCTGAGCCCCAAGGGCGTCCGCAGCGGCTCGCTGGTGCTGCTGCGCGACGTCACCGAACTGCGCCGCCGCGAGCGGGAGCTGATCACCAAGGACGCCACGATCCGGGAGATCCACCACCGGGTGAAGAACAACCTCCAGACGGTCGCCGCCCTGCTGCGGCTGCAGGCCCGCCGGATGGACTCCGACCAGGGGCGTGAGGCGCTGGAGGAGGCGGTGCGGCGGGTCGGCTCGATCGCGATCGTGCACGAGACCCTGTCGCAGAACCTGGACGAGCGCGTCGAGTTCGACGAGATCGCCGACCGCGTGCTGGCCATGGTCGCCGAGATCTCACCCGGTCGGGTCACCACCCGGCGCGCCGGCCGCTTCGGCATCCTCAGCGCAGACGTCGCCACCCCGCTGGCGATGGTCCTCACCGAGCTGCTGCAGAACGCCCTGGAGCACGGATTCGGTCCCACCGAGCAGGGCTCGGTCGAGGTCTCGGCGGAGCGGCGCCAGGGGAAGCTGGCGATCGCGGTGCGCGACGACGGCCGCGGGCTGCCCGAGGGCTTCGATCCGCAGCGGGCGGGCAACCTCGGTCTGCAGATCGTACGGACCCTGGTGGTGGGGGAGTTGGGCGGCACCTTCGACATGGTCCCGGCCGAGGAGCGCGGCACGAAGGTGGTGCTGGAACTCTCCCTGGAGAGCTGAACGCCCGTCGCGCGACCGGCCGCAAGGAACGCGAAAGCCCCGGCTGCTCGGGCGAGCTGCCGGGGCTTTTTGCGTCGCGATGCTGCGCGGTTCGGAGGTGCTGCGCGCTGCGGCTCGGGGGTAAGCGAGTGCGTCAGGCGCTGGCGTTGCGGGCGCGGTTGCGGGCGGCGCGGCGCTTCATTGCGCGACGCTCGTCCTCGCTGAGGCCACCCCACACGCCGGCGTCCTGGCCGGTCTCGAGCGCCCACTGCAGGCACTGCTCCATGACGGGGCAGCGGCGGCAGACGGCCTTGGCTTCCTCGATCTGCAGCAGCGCAGGACCGGTGTTGCCGATAGGGAAGAAGAGCTCAGGGTCTTCTTCGCGGCAAACGGCGTTGTGACGCCAGTCCATGGCTGCTCCATCTCCTTGTATTGCTTGCACGTTGCTTGTGAATGTGAACGCTTTCACGAATCCCCAGACACGACACGGGACATCGCCCAGTCTCCTGGGTGCGGTCCCGCGGGGGTGTGGTGAGGATTCCGGCTACTGAGGACGCCCGAAGAGCGGCTGTCCCGATCGCCAAGAAGAGACTCGCAAACCTGGGCTGCGGATACAACCCCTTCCGGAAACTTTTTTTTGATTCCTCGGTGTCGGCTCGGTCACAGCCGTACTTCCATGGGGTGCAGGGCAGCCTAAACGTTCGAGTGGAAGGACTTTATGTCCTTCTGCTTACACAATCACACGCAGTGCACGGCGTACGCCTGAGAAGGTTGCGCTGATTCGCAGTCCCAGGTGGTCTCCGTCCACCTGGAACGGCAGTGGCGCCTGCGAATGCAAGGTGAAGTCCGTCAGGTCGTGCAGCGAGGTCGCGTGCTTGCCGTGCGGCCCCCGTTCGGGGGTCGACCGCAGCAGCTGGGTGGCGATGCGGGTCACCGCGGTGGTCGACAGACGGGACAGCCCGAGCACGTCCAGGGCGGTGTCGAAGGATGCCCGCGGTGACGCGTAGACCGGGCGATTGCCCAGGTAGGTCCAGGGGGCGGTGTTGCAGACTATGGCGATCGCCAGGCCGGTGACCGGGTCCTCGCCCGGCTGCTCCAGCGTGATCGACCCGCCGCGGCGGGAGGGCTCGGCGAGGAACTGCCGGAGCATCTGCCGTATGTAGAGCGCGTGTGTCGAACGCTTGCCGAGCTCCCGCTGCTGTTCGACCCGGCCGACGACGCCCGCGTCGAAACCGAGGCCGGCGCAGAAGGTGAACCAGCGCGCCGGCACGCCCTCGTCCGCCGTGCCCGGCGTGCCGCTCACCCGGCCCAGGCCGACCGTCCGCGAGCTGCCCTCGCGCAGCGCGTCCAGCAGGGCGCCGGTCGCCTCCACGGGGTCGTTGGGCAGGCCGAGGGCGCGCGCGAAGACATTGGTGGAGCCTCCGGGCACCACGGCGAGCTTCGGCAGCCCCTCCGGGTCGGGGCCGTTGTGCAGCAGCCCGTTGACGACCTCGTTGACGGTGCCGTCGCCGCCCAGGGCCACGACGAGCTCGATCTCGCCGCCCTCGGCGGCCTGCCGTGCGAGGTCGCGCGCATGGCCCCGGTACTCGGTGGCGGCCACCTCCAGCTTCAGGTCGCTGGCCAGCGCGTGCGCGAGCACGTCGCGGGTACGGGCGCTGGTGGTGGTGGCGGCGGGATTGACCACGAGGAGAGCGCGCATGACCGCCAGGGTACCTACCGGGCGGTACCGCCCCGTACTCCCGGTGGAGCCGGGCGGCTACCCTGCTGGGGTGAGTGGCAAGGAGAACCCGGTGCGCCCGGGCCGTAAGCGCCGCCTCGCGGCGGCCGCCGCGGTCGCGGCACTGGAAGGCGCCGCGCTGGCGGCGTGGGGCATCACGATGGTCGTCCTCGGCCTCGTCGGCAACCCCGACAGCCCGCGCCAGGCCGAGGCCGGCGGCCTGACGGTGCTGGCCCTGGCGGCCATGCCCCTGGCGGCGGCCTACGGACTGTGGCACGCCCGCCGCTGGAGCCGCGGACCCGCCCTCATCATCCAGCTCGTCGCGCTGCCGGTCGCCTGGACGATGGCGCAGAACGGCGGCGTGATGATCGCCGCGGGCGCCGCACTGGGCGCCGCGGCGATCGCCGAGCTGGTGCTCCTCGTGCACCCCGCCGCCACCGAGGCCCTCGGCATCGCCGCCACCGAGGGCTAGCCCCGCGGCCCGGCGGCCGTCACTCCTCGACGAGCAGCTTGTCGCGCAGCTGCGCCAGGGTGCGGGCGAGCAGCCGGGAGACGTGCATCTGGGAGATGCCGACCTCCTGGGCGATCTGCGACTGCGTCATGTTCCCGAAGAAGCGCAGCAGCAGGATCTTCTTCTCGCGCGGCGGCAACTGCTCCAGCAGCGGCTTGAGGGACTCCCGGTACTCCACGCCCTCCAGGGCGTCGTCCTCGGCGCCCAGGGTGTCGGCGACGGCCGGCGACTCGTCGTCGGTGTCGGGGACGTCGAGCGAGAGGGTGCTGTAGGCGTTCGCGGATTCGAGGCCCTCCAGGACCTCCTCCTCCGTGATCTTCAGGTGCTCGGCCAGCTCGTGGACGGTCGGGGCCCGCCCGTGCCGCTGGGAGAGCTCGCCGGTGGCGGTGGTCAGCGCCAGGCGCAGCTCCTGGAGCCGCCGCGGGACGCGCACGGCCCAGCCCTTGTCCCGGAAGTGCCGCTTGATCTCGCCGACGACGGTGGGGGTGGCGTACGTGGAGAACTCCACCCCGCGGTCGACGTCGAAGCGGTCGACGGACTTGATCAGGCCGATGGTGGCGACCTGGGTGAGGTCGTCCAGCGGCTCGCCGCGGTTGCGGAACCGCCGGGCCAGGTGCTCCACCAGCGGCAGGTGCATGCGCACCAGCCGGTTGCGCAGCTCGGCGCGCTCCGGCGAACCCGGCGGAAGCTTGCCCAGCTCCACGAAGAGCGCACGCGCCCCGGCCCGGTCGTGCGGGTCGTGGTGCTCGTGCTGCGCCTGCTGCTCCTGCTCCATGCGACCCGCCTGATCCGCCTGATCCGTCTGCTCGGGCGCGTCCTTGTCGTCGGGACGGTCCGCCGGTCCACTGCCGGGGTGGGGCCGTGCCTCGTCCTGTCGCGCCGCAGGGGCGGGTACGGGGCGGCCCCTCACCCCGGGCGTACTGCCTTCCAGATCGTTCACGGCGATTCCCCCGTTACAGCTGTCCCGGTCCGGCACCGCGCTTCTTGTGCAGGGCGATGCTCACGGTCTTGTCCTCGGCCACGCTGGAGTCCACCTCGCCCGCCAGGGCGGAGAGCACCGTCCAGGCGAAGGTGTCGCGCTCCGGGGCGCGGCCGTCGGTCGTGGGAGCCGACACGGTCACCCACAGTGCGTCCCCGACCAGGCGGAAGACGCAGCTCAGCACGGACCCCGGGACGGCCTGCTGGAGCAGGATCGCGCACGCCTCGTCAACGGCGATGCGCAGGTCTTCGATCTCGTCGAGGGTGAAGTCCAAGCGGGCCGCGAGACCGGCGGTCGCCGTACGCAGCACCGAAAGATAGGCCCCCGCCGCGGGCAGCCGGACCTCGACGAAGTCCTTCGACCCGGGCTCGCCTGCGATCTCGGACACCCTCACCTCCAAGGTGGCACTCGCACTGCCCTCATCGGCACTGCACTGATCTGGTTCGGTTCGCCAGCGACGCTATCGCGATCCGTGCCCCGGTGTCGCCCGGACGGAGCACGGCCGCCGCCATGAATGAGCCCCGGCCCGGCACCCCATGACTGTCACCCATAGTAGGCGCATGCGCACGCACCGTGGGTAGGGGGCGAGGGGTCTCAATTCGAAAGAGAAGTCGCTTTGTTGACACGTGCCTGCTCCGCGAGGGTGCGCAGCGG
The DNA here is from genome assembly GCF_044753585.1 of Streptomyces sp. NPDC088354. Taxonomy (NCBI): domain Bacteria; kingdom Bacillati; phylum Actinomycetota; class Actinomycetes; order Kitasatosporales; family Streptomycetaceae; genus Streptomyces; species Streptomyces sp. NPDC088354. The sequence continues at coordinate 13,303 of NZ_JBIVNJ010000012.1, forward strand.
TTCGCCGGTCAGCCGCTGCACCGTCCATCCGTCCTGCGGACGGGCGCCCATCGCACGGTAGAACGCGATCGACGGCTCGTTCCAGTCCAGTACGGACCACTCGAAGCGCTCGTAGCCCCGCTCGACGCAGACGGCGGCCAGTTCGGCGAGGAGTGCCTTGCCGTGGCCGCCCCCGCGTGCGGAGGGGCGTACGAACAAGTCCTCAAGGTACACGCCGTGGGTGCCGGTCCAGGTGGAGAAGTTCAGGAACCACACGGCGAAGCCCACCACGGCGCCGGTGTCGTCGTCCTCGGCGATGAACGCGAAGACCGCCGCCCCGGGTCCGAAGAGCGCCTCGTGGAGCTGCGCCGGGGTCGCCCGCGCGCTGTCCGGCTCCCGCTCGTACTCCGCGAGTTCGCGGATCATCGCGTGGATCTCCGGGATGTCTTCGGGCGCCGCGGATCGGATCATGCGGCCAAGGCTAACCGCTCGGCCGGCCCGTCACGACGGCCGCGACGACCGTCCCCTCGGTGAAGGCGCCCTCGCCGGCCAGCGTGAACAGCCCGTGCAGCATCTTGGCGACGTACACGGGGTCGGGCACGAAGCCGTGGCGCGCGCCGAAGTCCTCCGCGAAGGCGTCGAGGGCGGGGGTGCGGCGCGCGTAGCCGCCGTGGTGGAACCGCTCCTCCAGGTGCCAGTCGCCGCGCGGCCCGCCGAAGGCCGCCTCCTGGAGGCGGGCTATGTCCTCCCGCAGGAATCCGCCCCCCTTGAGGACGGGGAAGCCGATCGCCCGCTGCCCGGGGCCCAGCCCCGCCGCGAGCCCCGCCAGGGTGCCGCCCGTGCCGCAGGCGACCCCGACCACGTCCGCCGCGCCGCGCAGTTCCTCGCCGAGTGCCACGCACCCTTGTGCGGCCAGGGCGTTGCTGCCGCCCTCGGGGACCACATAGGCGGGGCCGAACCGCTCCAGCAGTGCCGCGAGGACCTCGGGCTCGTCCTTGCGGCGGTAGGTCGCGCGGTCCAGGAAGTGCAGGCGCATCCCGTCGGCGGCGGCACGGGCGAGCGAGGGGTTCAGCGGGCGCCCGGCGAGCTCGTCGCCGCGCACCACGCCGACGGTCGCCAGTCCCAGCAGGCGGCCCGCCGCGGCGGTCGCGCGCAGGTGGTTGGAGTAGGCGCCGCCGAACGTCAGCAGCACCCGGTGTCCCGCGCCGGCCGCGGCGCGCAGGTTGAGGTGGAGCTTGCGCCACTTGTTGCCGGGCACCTCGGGGTGGATCAGGTCGTCCCGCTTGACCAGCATGCGCAGGCCGCGCCCCGTCAGCCGCTCGTCGCCGGTCAGCTCGACGAGGGGGGAGGGCAGCCGGACATCCGCGATCACCGCTTCATTGTCGCGGCACCCGAGGGGCGCGCGGGACCCGGGCGGGGGCTGTCAGGGGGCCGCCGCGTCGAGGGCGTCCGGCAGCCCCACGGCGGCCTCCCCGGCGTCCCACGCCGGCAGCGGCTGCTCGGCCCACAGGACCTTGCCGCCGGGGGTGTAGCGCGTGCCCCAGCGCTCGGCGATCTGGGCCACGAGGAACAGGCCGCGGCCGCCCTCGTCGGTCGTGGCCGCGTAGCGCAGGTGTGGCGAGGTGCTGCTGCCGTCGGAGACCTCGCAGGTCAGGGCCCGGTCGCGGAGCAGCCGCACGGAGATCGGCGGGGAGCCGTAGCGGATGGCGTTGGTGAGCAGTTCGCTGACGATCAGCTCCGCGCCGAAACTCAGCTCGAAAAGGCCCCACTCCTCCAGTCGCCCGGTCACCGCCGCCCGCACGCCCGCGACGGCCGCGGGGTCGATCGGCACGTCCCATTCACTGACGTGATCCGCGGGGGTCCGGCGGGTCCGGGCGATCAGCAGGGCCACGTCGTCCTTGGGCCGGCCGGGCAGCAGCGCGTCGAGCACGGCCTGGCAGCTCTCCTCCGGTGGCCGCTTCGGTCGGGCCGCCAGCGCCGCGCGCAGCATCTCCATGCCCACGTCCAGGTCGCGCGTGCGGTCCTCGATGAGGCCGTCGGTGTACAGCACGAGCTGGGTGCCCTCGGCGAGCTCCAGCTCCGCGGTCCTGAACGGCATGCCGCCCAGCCCCAGCGGCGGGCCCGCAGGAAGGTCGGGGAACTCCACGCTGCCGTCGGGCCGCACCAGGGCGGGCGGGTGGTGCCCGGCCCGGGCCATGGTGCAGCGCCCGGTGACCGGGTCGTAGATCGCGTACAGGCAGGTGGCCCCCATGACCCCGGCGCCGACCTCGGTGTCCGACTCGTCCTGGTCGATGCGGCCGACGAGGTCGTCCAGGTGGCACAGCAGTTCGTCCGGCGGCAGGTCGAGGGTGGAGAAGTTGTGCACCGCGGTGCGCAGCCGGCCCATGGTGGCGGCGGCGTGCAGTCCGTGGCCGACGACGTCGCCGACGACGAGCGCCACCCGGTTGCCCGGCAGCGGGATCACGTCGAACCAGTCGCCGCTCACGCCAGACTGCGCCGGCAGATAGCGGTGGGCGACGTCCAGGGCGCTCTGTTCCGGCAGGGCGCGCGGCAGCAGGCTGCGCTGCAGGGTGACGGCCAGAGCGTGCTCACGGGTGTAGCGGCGGGCGTTGTCGATGTTGATGGCGGCGCGGGCGACCAGCTCCTCGGCGAGCGAGAGGTCCTCCTCGTCGAAGGGTTCCGGTTTCTCCGAGCGCCAGAAGTTGACCACCCCCAGGACGACGCCGCGGGCCTTGAGCGGGGTCGCGACGAGGGAGTGGATGCCGTAGCGGACGACGTCGCGCGTCCGCTCGGGGTCCTGGGCGAGCCAGCCGGGGTCGTTGCCGAGGTCGGTCACCAGCTCCGAGCGTCCGGTCCCGAAGCCGCGCGCCTGGGGGGTGGAGGGCAGGAAGTCGATCAGCTTGCCCAGCGGGTACAGCGGGGCGTCGCCGTGGATGCCGGAGACGGCGGTGCGCCGCATGTCGACCGCCTTCCCGCCGGTGGGCTCCTCGCCGTGCAGGACGGGGTCGGCCAGGTCGACGGTCACGTAGTCGGCGAAGCGCGGGACCGCGACCTCGGCCAGCTCCTCGGCGGTCCGGACCACGTCGAGGGTGGTGCCGATGGCCAGGCCCGCGTCGTAGAGCAGTTTGAGGCGTTCGCGGGCGACCTCGGCGCGGCCGGCGAGGGCCTGGAGCTCGGTGGAGTCGCGCAGGGTCACCACCGAGCCCGTCAGGTCGCCGGTGGCGTTGGTGCGCCGCTGGTTCACGGCCAGCAGGCGGTCGCCGGCCGGGAGGAACTCGTCGGTCGCCTCGCGACCGGAGGTCAGCAGCTCGACCATGGCGGGCTCGAGGTCCGCCAGCTCGGTGACGTACCGCCCCTCGGCGTCGGCCGGCAGGTCGAGCAGGCGTTCGGCCTCGTCGTTGACGAGCAGCAGCCGGCCGTTGCCGGCGACGATGAGCACGCCCTCCCGGACGGAGTGCAGCACCGTGTCGTGGTGCTCGTACATGCGGCTCATCTCGACGGGGTCCAGGCGGTGGGTCTGCCGTCGCAGCCGTTTGGAGATGAGCGCCGTCCCGGCCATGGCCAGGGCGAGCGCGGCGGCGCCCGCGCCGAGGATGATCGGCAGTTGCCGGTTGACCACGACGGTCACGTTCGTGACCTTCATGCCGGCCGACACCAGGCCGACGATCCTTCCGTGCGGGTCGTCGACGGGGTCGTGGACCGGCACGACGGCCTGCACCTCGTGGCCGAGCGGGCCGTGGACGCTCTCGGTGTGGATCCGGCCGTGCAGCGACGGCTCGATGGTGCCGACGAACCGCTGGCCGATCCTCGCCGGTATGGGGTGCGTGTAGCGGATGCCGTGGGTGTCCATGACGACGATGAAGTCGACCCCCGCCTCCTTGCGGGCCAGCTCGGTGACCGGCTGCAGCACCTTGGAGGGGTCGGGGCCCTTCAGCGCCTCCGGCAGCCCCGGGGAACGCGCGAAGACGCGCGCGGCCGCGACGGAGCGGTTGACGGCCTCGCGCTCGCTGTCGTGCCGCGACTGCAGCACCAGCGCGAACATTCCGCAGACCACGAGCAGCACGACCACCGCCACCTGCAGGATGAACACCTGCCCGGCGACGCTACGGGGACTCTTCTCGCTCAGTGACCGCACCGGTACGCCCCGAATCGGCCGAAAAAGTCGACCATGTCGCATTTCTAGCACTGAGGGTGGGGCGCTGCCAGAGCCGGAGGGGCCGTCGGCGCGCCCCCCGGCACCGCGGGGCGCGCGCGGACGGCCTCAGAAGTGCAGCTCGGCGGGGAAACCCGTCCAGCGCAGTTCCTCGGGAAGGTGGCGCATGTCGTTGTAGAGCACGACGGAATGCGGACGTCCCGGCGTGTAGCGGATGACGGTGAGGGCGGCGTTGGCGTGGTTGAGGCCGAGCCAGCGCCACGGCGGCGCGTCGAGTGCCGCCGAGACCAGCCGGCCGATGAGGAAGTTGTGGGTGACCACGAGCTCGTGCGTGGCCTTGCCCGCGGCGGGCGGCCCGGTGAACCGGGCCAGTGCCTCCCGCGCCAGCTGCGGTCCCCACGCGCGGTCCTCCGGGCCGAAGCGGTCCAGGAACCGGGAGAGGTAGTACGCGCTGTCGGGGGGCAGCTCGGATTCCTGCGGGAAATAGGGCGGGTAGTCGCCGGCCAGCTCGTTCGCCTCCACGGGCACCGCGGCGCCCAGCCGCTCGCCGATGAGCGCGGCGGTCTGCGCGGCCCGGGGGAGCGGGCCGTGGTGGACGGCGGCGATCGGCGTTCCCTTGAGGCGCGCGCCGAGGAGTTCCGCCTGCCGGAAGCCGTTCTCCGTCAGGCCGCTCTCGTCGGGCAGCGCCTCCGCGTGGCGGGTCAGATAGAGGTAGCGGCTCGCCGTGCCGGTCATGCCGGGCCCCTCTCGGGTGTCGGGGATGCTGGGCGTGGAGACGTCCCCCGCACCGGCCCGGTTCCGCCGTGCCGCGGGGCGTACCCCGCAGGATGATGCCACGCGCCGTCCGGCCGCCCGGCGGCACCCGCCTCTCAATCGCCCTCGGTCAGGGGGGAGTTGACGCGCCCGCGTCCCGCATCCCGAGGGCCGCCACCGGGGGCGGGAGGCCGCCTCCCGCGTACGATGGAAGGACGCCATCGGCGAGCTGACGCGGGAGGCCGCGATGCGAACGCCCGGAACGCCGGAGACGCAGCAGACGCCACGGATGCCGGGGACGACGGGACTGCCGCGGACCGGACGCCACTGGGCGCCGGCCGCCGTCCTCGCCGCCGTCGCCGTGGTGGTCGCCCTGAGTACGGGCGTGCCCTTCGCCGCGGTGTTCATCCTCGCCGTCGCCCTGATGTGCCCGCTGCTGATGGTGATCATGCTGCACGCGCTCCGCGCCCCGCGCCGTGGCGGCTTTCAGGTCCGGCCGCCGGACTCCCCGTCACGGGGCTGAGCCGCCGACGAGGCACGTCCCAGCAGCAGCGCGCGCTCCCGTTCGTTGCGCGTGAGCTCCGCGGCACGCAGGAACTCCGCGCGCGCCTCGTCGTGCCGGCCCAGGCGCTCCAGCAGGTCGCCCCGCACGCTCGGCAGCAGGTGGTACGCGCGCAGCGCGGGCTCCTCCGTGAGCCGGTCGACGACCGCCAGCCCTTCCTGCGGGCCGTACGCCATGGTGACCGCGACCGCCCGGTTCAGCTCCACCACCGGGGACGGTGCACGTGCCGCCAGGACCCCGTACAGGTCCGCGATACGCCGCCAGTCGGTGTCCTGCGCGCGTGCCGCCCGGGCGTGGCAGGCGGCGATGGCCGCCTGCAGCGCGTACGGCCCGGGCGGGCCGCCGGCCGCGTCGGAGCGGGCCAGGGCGGCGAAACCGCGGCGGATCAGCAGCCGGTCCCAGCGCCGCCGGTCCTGGTCGACCAGCAGCACCGGCTCGCCGTCCGGGCCCGTCCTGGCGGCGGCGCGGGAGGCCTGGATCTCCATCAGCGCGACCAGCCCGTGAACCTCGGGCTCCTTGGGCATCAGGCCCGCCAGCAGCCTTCCCAGGCGCAACGCGTCCTCGCACAGCGCCGGGCGCATCCAGTCGTCCCCGGCGGTCGCCGAGTACCCCTCGTTGAAGACCAGGTAGATGACCTCCAGCACCGAGGACAGCCGCTCGACCCGCTCCGGTCCCTGCGGCTGCTCGAAGGGCACCTCCGCCTTCGCCAGGTTCCGCTTCGCCCGCACGATGCGCTGTGCGACGGTCGCCTCGGGCACCAGGAAGGCCCGCGCGATCTCGGCGGTCGTCAGCCCGCCCAGCAGCCGCAGGGTGAGCGCCACCCGTGCCTCGGTGGACACCACCGGGTGGCAGGCGGTGAAGACCAGCCGGAGCAGGTCGTCCTCGATGTCGTCGTCCGCCGCCGCCTCGGCCGCCGCGAAGCCGGCCTCGGACTCCGGCGGGCGCGCCTCCAGGGCGTGCCCCAGCTCCTCCAGCTTGCGCGCGAAGACCTCCTTGCGGCGGACGAGGTCGATCGCGCGGCGCTTGGCCGCGGCCGTCAGCCAGGCGCCGGGGTTGGCCGGGACGCCGTCCCGCGGCCACTGCTCCAAGGCGGCCACCAGGGCGTCCTGGGCCAGCTCCTCGGCGACGCCGATGTCGCGCACGATGCGCGCGACAGCGGCGATCACCCGGGCCGACTCGATCCGCCACACCGCGTCGATCGCTCGGCGGGCGTCATCTGAGCCAGAAGCCGTACCGGTCACAGCCACCCATCAGAGCAGCCGCCCCGGGCAGCCGCAACCCGTTCGGCGGAGCGGCGCGCCCCCGCCCTCAAGCGAGCTCCGGGGCCTCCTCCATCTGGCGAACCTCGCAGGTGAGCTCCCATTCGTCGCCGTGCACCTGGAGGAAGCGCTTGGTCCACTCCAGCGCCTCCTCCTTCGACTTCGCCTGGACGATCGCGTAGCCGCCGATGAACTCCTTCGACTCGGCGAAGGGCCCGTCGGTCACGGTGAGCTCGCCGTGGTCCCAGTGCATCCGGAAGCCCTCGGCCGGCGGGCGCAGCCCGGCGGTGTCCAGCAGCACGCCGGCCGCGGACATCTCCTCGATGAGCTTGCCCATGTCCTCCATCAGCCGCTCGCTCGGGCCGCCCGCCGGGACCTTGTCCTCGTTGATCAGGATCAGGGACATGAAACGCATTGCCGTACTCCTCGGTGTCGGTCGTTCTCGTGCTGTTCCGGGGGGCCGCGGCCCCGCTTCTGCATACGCGTCGAACGGGCGGCACACGGATCGACACGTCGGCCGAGGATTTTTTCCAAGCGGCACCGGCGCTACCCGGCGGTACCCGCCGGCCGTGCTCCCCGGCGGCGGAGCGGGCCCGGACCACGAGGGCGGGCAAACGGGTGACGTGCGCGTAAGCCGTCCGTACAGGGGTCACCCGGTCCGGTGATATCCGGCAGCCCGGCTTGGTCCGGGGGGAGCCGGGCCGTGATGCTGAGCAGGAAGCGGCTGCGCCCCGGACCAGACGCCGCGCCGGGTGCGCGGCGGGCGTGCGCCCGGCATGAAGGAATTGTCCTAGATGATCCAGATCTTCTTCGCGGCGACCCAGTACGCGGCGGCGACCGTCACGGCGGCCGTCCGGGCGGGGCTGTTCGGCCCGCGCGAGGGGCACCGCCGCCTCCTCGTGGTGAGCAACACCTCGGCCATCCCCGAACTGACCACGCCCCTGGACCGGATGGCCGGTTTCGAGGAGCTGCGCCCGGAGTTCGACGCGGTGCACTCCTGGAACGAGACCATCGCCCCGCACCACCCGGTCGGCTGGTCCCCCCGCGAGCAGGACCTCACCGTGTGGGAAAGGGCGCTGCGCCTGGCCTGGGACCTCGGGGACGGCCCCGTCGAGATCGCCTGCGAGTCGCTGCAGGCCAACCCCTCCCGCGCGGCGGCCGAGATCTTTGCCGAGAGCACGATCCACGTGTACGCCGACGGCCTGATGAGCTACGGCCCCACCCGTGACCGACTGCCCGGCGGCATCGCCTGCCGCGTGGCGCGCCTGCTCCACCTCGACCTGCTCCCGGGACTGCGCCCCCTGCTGCTCTCCGAGTACGACGTCGAGGCGGTGCCGATCCCCGTCGAGACCTTCCTGCGCACGCTCTCCGGCATCGGCGCCGGCGCGCCGCCCGCGCCCGGCCGCTACACCGCGGTGCTCCTCGGCCAGTACCTGTCGGCGCTCGACCTCATCTCCGAACGGGAGGAGGACGAGCTGCACGCGCGCATACTGCGCGGTGCGGTGGCCGCGGGCCACACCTCGGTGCTCTTCAAACCGCACCCCAGTGCCCCCGTACACCAGTCGCGCTCCCTGGAGCGGGCGGCCGCGGAGCTCGGGGCGGAACTCACCGTCCTCGGCTCACCGGTGCTCGCCGAGACCCTCTTCGAACGGGACCGCCCCGAGCTCGTCGTGGGCTGCTTCTCGACGGCGCTGGTCACCGCCGCGTCCTTCTACGGCATCCCGGTCGCCCGGGTCGGCACCGAACTGCTGCTGGAACGGATCACCCCGTACGAGAACAGCAACCGCGTGCCGCTCACACTGATCGACGCCGCGCTGCCCGATCTGGAACGCGACACGGAGGTGGTGGGCAAGCCTCCCGCGCTCACCGGCGAGTTGGTCGCCGAACGACTCGCGCCGCTGATCCGAGCCGTCGGCTACTGCATGCAGGCGCGGGCCCATCCGGCACTCCGCCCGGACGCGGAGGCCTGGCTCACCGGCCATCAGGCGGGCCCCGCGCGGTACTTCAAGCGCCGCCGGCTGACCAGCCTGCGGCTCCCGGGCGGGGCGCCGGTCCGCGCCGAGGCGCTGCGCCGCCACCCGGCGGTGCGGCGCATCGTGCGTACGCTGCGGGCCGTCAGGAGCTGACCGCGGCGGTCAGCGGAGGGGCACCGGCAGCCGCCGCCGGGCGCCGGTGTCCGCGGCGAGCACCTCCATGCAGGCGATGAGGAGGAACGCCGGGCAGGTCAGCCGGACGCCGTCCCTGGGGTAGAGCCACACCGCCGGGTGCGGGGCGGCCCGGCGGGGGTCCCGTGCGGCCAGCCACGACCCGCGGGTGAGACGGCGCAGCCCCAACGGGGCCCATACGTCCTCGCCGTGGGGCGGCACAAGGAAGTAGAGGAAGCCGCAGCGGCGGTCCCACATGACCGGCCCCAGGGGCGCCGCGCTGTCCTGCAGCCGGGCGTGGATCTCGTGGCCGGGTCGCTCGGGGACGCGCACCGCGTCCCAGCGCACGCCGGCGGGCAGCAGCAGCACCCGGTTCCTGGCGCGCTCCCACGCGCGCAGCCGGCACGCCGTCCCACCGGTTCCCTGGGCGAGCCAGGCCGCGAGGGCGGGCCCGCACAATTCGTCGCACATACCTCTCCCGGATCTGCCGCAAGTGATCAGCGTGAGCGCGAGGGACCGGCGCGAGGTGTCGGCAAAACACCGAAAGTCTGCTGTCGGCATGTGCTGTGAGCAATGCCCATGACGTTGAATCACTTGATCGGATGGAGCAAAAGCGGCCAGTTTTGGGCATCTGGGTTTCGCTGGGGATGATCACCTCTAGATTCCGTCCGGATGCGGCGGGTGCCGGGCGTGACGTGCCGCATCGCGGGAGCGTTGAAGGTGCGGACGACGCGGCCGGAGTGCAGTTTTCGTGATGCTGCGGAGAATCGCCCCGGGGCGCGTGGAATCACTGTCAGGATTCCGGGACACGGACCGCCGTCGGAAGGAGGGCCGGCCCGGACGGACGGGGCGGACGGTGGTCCGCGCTGCGCTGTCCAGAAGTATTGGACGGCCCGTCTGGTCACGTTGGACGCTAGTGGCTGGAACGTCGCGCGGCAAGCATTTCGCGGCATTTGGGTCCGGACGGCGCCGCATGGAAGGGTGAAGGTGCAGGTGAGGGCGGCCGCAGCCGCGGCGAACCGCGGTGGCGGATATAGACTCGATCTCACTCGGACGGGTCAACCGACGTGCTAGCAGGAAGAATCCATCCCGTGGTGAACGCACTGCAGGAACTGATCAGGCGCCGGCTGGAGCAGCGGGGCTGGTCGTACGGCGAGGTGGCACGCCGGGGAGGTGTGCCGCGGTCGACCGTGCACCACCTGGCCACCAGCGCGCGGGTCACCAGGATGCCCCAGCAGTCCACCTTGGACGGACTGGCCCGGGGCCTGGAACTCCCGCTGGACGCCGTGCGCAGAGCCGCCGCCGAGGCCTGCGGGATCCACCTGTACTTCGCGGACGGCGCGGCGGCCGGCGGTGAGGGCGGCGCCGCCCCCGACCCCGAGGTCGCCACCCTGATCGCCAGTGTCCAGCGGCTGTCCGAGGCCGATCGCCGGCACGTCGCCGCTCTTGTGGAGTCCCTGCTGCGCAGCGCGCCCGGGCCGGAGTCCCGACCCGCGCCCGGTGCCGGCCCTGAGGCCGCCCCGGAGTCCTCGGGCTGACGTCCCGTCACAGCCGCTGCGGGAGCGGGAAGATGGGGACGCGGTTGGTGGACGGACAGGTACTGCCGATGGCCCGGACGGTCTGATGCAGCAGGGTGCTGATTTGGCCATTGCCGGGGGCCGCTGACCGGGGCATCCTCTCCGGAGCGGCATGCCCATGCCGGTTCTGCCGTGGTGTGTGGTGGTGAAGTAACCCAAGAAGGGACAAAGGGCGGGGGGAGCGGGGATATTCTCTCCAGTCCCGGGACGAGTGGTGGACCCCCGGAGCCTCCGGTGAGAGGGGTGCACGTGCTTTTCGTTCAAGGGGCGTCCGCGACCGCAGTCGTCCGCCACCGGACGGGAGAGTCCGTCGTCCTGCTTTCCGGCGAACTCCCCGCCGTGCTGACCCCGTCGAGCCTGAACGAACTGCTGAATCTGGCGGCGGCCGTTCTGGGCCCGGAGGAGATGGCGCTGTTCCGCAGCTGCCTGACCGCGCTGCGCTGCGGGGAGAAACTGCAGGAACGTCGCATCGAGGTCAGCGGCGCGGTCCTCACCGTCTACAGCAGCTGATCCCGCATCATGGCGGACAGGGGCGGGCCCCCGGGGGAATGCGCCCCCCGGGGGCCCGCCTCATGAGCCGGCGGGATCAGAAGCGCCCGCCACGGAACGCGTAGCTGCAGCCGCAGTCCCTCCCGTCGCGTCCGAACTCGAAGCGATCGCGTCCGAAGCCGAACCGATCACCCCCGCGGTCGTCCCAGCCCCGGCCGTGACCCCAGTGGTTGCTCCAGCGGTAGTAGGTCCACAGCCGGACACCGCCCCGGTGCTCCCCGCACCGGCCTCCGTGGTGGCCCCGGTCGAAGCCGCCCCGGCCGTAGCCGCCCTCGTCCCAGCCGCCGGTCACGGCGTGCGAGGGCGCGGCCTGGGCCGTGCCGGTGAGCGGCACGATCACCGCGACGGCTGCCAGAGCGGTCGTCGCAGCGGCCCGAGCGAGTTTTCTCATCGGTTTTCTCCTCACAGTGGATGAATTGCCGGATGGCCCGCCAGACGTTACTCGGCGACCGCGCGGAATTCATTCGGCGACGGATGTCCTGGAGGCCGATCGGACGACCTGGCGAGGGGGGCGTTGACGAGCGGGAAAACCGCCTGTGAGCTTTGCCGTCGGCTGCTGGAAGGGCTTTCCGGGAACGGTCCCGGGAAACACACTCCAGGGTGACCGGTATTCGGCATGTCGGTCGTGCGGGGTGTTTTTGTAAATGCCCCGGAAATTCCGTCTGCCAAATTCCTCGAGATGTATTTCAGCTGCTGTGGACGGTGAGGACCGCGCCGCTGACCTCGATGCGACGTTCCTGCAGTTTCTCCCCGCAGCGCAGCGCGGTCAGGCAGCTGCGGAACAGCGCCATCTCCTCCGGGCCCAGAACGGCCGCCGCCAGATTCAGCAGTTCGTTCAGGCTCGACGGGGTCAGCACGGCGGGGAGTTCGCCGGAAAGCAGGACGACGGACTCTCCCGTCCGGTGGCGGACGACTGCGGTCGCGGACGCCCCTTGAACGAAAAGCACGTGCACCCCTCTCACCGGAGGCTCGGTCGGCTCGTGCGCCTCGGAGATCGAGAGGATAGCCACCGTTTCGCCGGACTTCGCCGCTTCCGTGCGCACTTCCTCAGTTCGGGAAGCGGGCGGATTGACCCGTTCGGGTGATAACGGCGCGGCCGGGGGTGTGCGGCCGGCCGGCCATGCAGGGGCCTCCCACCAGTTGTTTCCCGTGTCAGGAAGCGCAGTTGACGCACCGTCGGAACCGGTGGCGACGCTTGCCGGGGGTGGGGTGCACGGCTACTGTCCAACGCCGTCAGACAGTTCGTCCGGTGTGGATGGACGGATTCTGGGATCCGCTCCCTGCCCGCACCCCTCGTCCGAAGGAACCCCCATGCTCGACATGCGAGAGCTGGACACCGAGTCCGCGGAGCTGCTGCCCGGCCGCGAGGCCCTGGGCAAGCTCAAGTTCAGCTTCGTCAAGACGACGCACGTGACCAAGCACGTCGCGCACGTCGACGCCCACAACCAGTCGCTCGGCGTCAACGTCGACTCCCCGTACGCCGTCGCGCAGTCGCAGGCCACCCAGGCCATCAGCATCTGCCAGTAGTCCGCGGCCGCCGGCTCCACATCATCCGAGAGAGGTACCCGTTCATGAACAACGACCAGCTCGACGCCGAGTCCGCGGAGCTGCTGCCCGGCCGGGAGGCCCTGGGCAAGCTGAAGTTCAGCTTCGTCAAGACCACGCACGTGACCAAGCACGTGGCGCACGTCGAGGCCCACAACGACTCGCTCGCCGTGAACGTCGACTCGCCGTTCGCGGTCGCCCAGTCCGAGGCCACCCAGGCGATCAGCATCCGCCAGTAACGACACCCCGGATCCGTGCGGACCGCGCCCGGCGCGGTGCGGTCCGCCTCGGGAGGAAGAGCAGACGGTGCCCCACAGTCACAGGGCGGGCAGTCCCGGCCCCACGGGAACGGCGGTGTACGAGGCGGAGCAGAGCGCACCCGCGTACGACACCGGCTTTCCGGTTCCGCGCCTCGGCGCGGGACTCCAACTCCTGGGCGAGTACCAGGGATCGGGCTTCACCGAGCCCCGCTACCTGGTCCGCCGGGGAGACGGGCAGGTCGTGCAGCTGAGCAGGCTGCTCTACCTGGTCGCCGGCGCCATCGACGGCCGCCGGGACACCGAGGCCGTCTCGCACCGGGTGAGCGGCCGGTTCGGCCGCGAGGTCAGCGCGGACAACATCCACTACCTGATCGAGCACAAGCTCCAGCCGCTCGGTGTCACCGTGCCGTTCGACCAGGAGGACGACAAGGTCAGCGGCCCGACCGCAGACCTGCTGCTGGTCCTCAAGGGCCACCGGGTGGTCCTGCGCGAGCGCCAGGTCGCCCGGATCGCGAGCGCCCTGGCCTGGCTGCACCGCCCACCGGTGGTCGCGCTGGTGCTCGGCGCGGCGGCGGTCATGGAGCTCTGGCTGTTCCTGGTGCACGGTGCGATGACACCGGTGCTCGAAGTGCTGGAACAGCCGGTGCTGATGCTGGTGGTGTTCGCGCTGACGGTGGCCTCCCTGGTCTTCCACGAGTTCGGGCACGCCTCGGCGTGCCGCTACAGCGGAGCACGGCCCGGTGCCATCGGCTGCGGGCTCTTCCTGATCTGGCCGTCCATGTACACCGACGTCACCGACGTCTACCGGATCGGCCGGGCCGGGCGCATGCGCACCGACCTGGGCGGCGTCTACTTCAACGTCGTCTTCATACTCGCCCTGGCCGGCGGGTACTTCGCGACCGGGCAGTCCTTCTTCCTCGGCGCGATCTACCTCGCGCACTTCGAGATCGTCGAGCAGTTGATGCCGGCCGTGCGGCTCGACGGCTACTACATCCTCGGCGACCTGGCCGGGGTCCCCGACCTCTTCGGCAAGATCAAGCCCATCCTGCTCAGCATGCGGCCGGGCCGCCCGGTGCACCCGGACGTCGCCGACCTCAAGCGCTCCGCCCGGGTCATCGTCACCGCGTGGGTCGTCACCATGGTGCCGCTGCTGCTGGCCGAACTCGGCTACGTGCTGTGGAACCTGCCGCGCCTGCTGGCCACCAGCCTGCGGTCGCTGGCCGAGCAACTGGCCGGCACCTGGTTCGCCTTCGCCGACGGCGAGATCGCCGCGGGCCTGGTCGGCATCCTCGGCAGCCTCATGCTGATCTGCCCGCTGGCCGGCGCGGCCTATCTGTCGGTCCGCCTGGGCGGGCGGCTGGTCCGCGCCGTGGTCCGCGCCACCGAGGGCAACCTGCGGCTGCGGCTGGCCCTGGCCGGGGCCGTCCTGGCGGGAGGCGCCGCGCTGTGCGGCGCGTGGCTGGGCGGTGTGACCCCCAAGCCGCTGCCGCCGCAGCCGCCGATCGCGCCGATCCTGCAGCCCGGGGTGCCGGAGATCCGGCCGCTGCGCACGGTCGCCCCCTCGCCGCTGCCCAGCACGACCCCGCCCTCGCCGCCCCCGGCGGCGAGCACCGTGCCCCTGACGGCCGAGCCGTCCGCGTCACCGTCGCCGAGCGCCTCCTCCTCCGCTCCGCCGACGCCCAGCGCCTCCCCCTCGGCCGTCAGGACCTCCGCCACGCCGCGGCCCACCCGCAGCGGCCCGACCCCCAGCGGCAGCTGGACCTCCGCCACGGCCGGGCCCAGTCCGTCCGAGGGCTCGCCCAGCGCCTCGCCCTCGGAGTCGCAGACGCCGTCGGTGCCGCCGTCCACCCCGCCGTTCACGTTCAGCAGCCCCGCGCCCTTCCCCTCGTGACGCGCGGCCGGTTCCAGCCACCTGTCGCACCCTCCCCTTCCGCACACCCGTACAGGAGAAGCACGTGACGCACCGAAAGCCCCGCACCGGCACGTTCGGCCGCAAGGCCGTCGGGCCGGTCATGCTGGCCACCGCAGGACTGGCCGCCCTCGCCACCGCGGCCCCGGCCGGCGCGATCGTGGCACCGCGGTCGGCCGTCCCCCGCGATGTCGCCGCCGCCGTGGACGAGGCCCACACGCTGGCCAACCGCGCCCACCGGGTCCAGTACGACGACTCGTTCTCCCTCCACGAGTACGGTCCGCTGGTCGCCGCCGCCGCGCACAACCGGGCGGTCGCCGCCTCCGTCGGCTGCTCGCTCGACCGTCCGTGCCGGTCGGTCGCCCTGTCCTTCCAGATCGTCACCACGTCCGGGGTGGACATCCGGCGGATCACCGCCACGAACATCAGCCGCGCCGTCAACGAGCACTGCGCCGGCTGCCAGACCTTCGCCGGCGCCTACCAGTTCATCGTCGCGACCCCGCGCCCGCTCGTACTGGGCCGGGCCGACCGCGCCCGGCTCGCCGACGTGCGCCGCCGGCTGGCCGCGCTGGAGCGCTGCGACGACTCCGCCGACGTGGTGGAACGCCGGGCCGACGCCCTGGCCGCGGAGGTGAGGGCGATCCTCGGACGCGCGGCGGACGCCGTGCCGGCCGGACGCGGCGTCAGCCCGCTGAGCGACTTCCAGCCCACCGTCAGCATGCGCCGCCACGTCAGCTGAAACGTTTCCCGAACTCCCGAACTCCCGACTCCCGGACCGGGGCCCGCCCGCACACACCCCCTTACCCCCAGGGCGGGCCCCGGTCCGGGGCACACCCCGAACCGGCTCCCCCCGGAGGAAAAGAAGTGCCCAGTCGCCGTTACCCGCCCGAGCTGCGCCGCAAGGCCCTCGATCTGCTGACCGCCGGTGAGCCCGTGCGGAAGGTCGCCGACGTACTCGACCTCAGCGACCAGACGGTCTACCAGTGGCGGCGCACCCACCTGCCGCACCTGGGCAGGAAGCGCCGGCAGCCGACGACCGGCGCCGAGCTCAGCGCGGCGCGCAGGCGCATCAGCGAGCTGGAGACCGAACTGGCCGTGCACCGGCGCGCGACGGAACTGCTGCGCGATGTGGTGTCCCCAAAAGGCGTTTCGAGGCCGTGCACATGATGGCGGGGGAGGGGCTGCCGGTCCGCACCGCCACCCGCGTGCTCGGCACCTCCGAGTCGGGCTACTTCACCTGGCGCAACCGCACTCCCTCGGCCCGCTCCCTGCGCCACGCATGGCTCACCGACCTCATCACCTCGATCCACACCGCCTCCCGCGGCACCTTCGGGTACCGCCGTGTCCACGAGGAACTGCTGCTGCGGCACGGGGTCTCGGTCAGCCACGGCACGGTGGAACTGCTCATGCGCCGGGCCGGTCTGCAGGGCAGGTCCGGCGTTCCCGGACGGCTGTGGGTGACCGACGCCGTCTCGCTGCCGACCCGGCAGGGCGACGTGCTGTGCGTGGTCGTCCTGGAGGCCCACAGCCGCCGGCTGATGGGCTGGAGCACGGGGCCGGCACCCGCCGCCGGGGTCGCCGCGGACGCTCTGAGCAGGGCCGTCCTGCGCGACGCGACACCCGCGGACGCAGGTCAGGAGAGCGAGCGTGCCCCCCTCGTCACGCTCGTCTTCACCGACCGGGCGCACGCGGGCGGACTGGCCCCGCCCACCGGTCTGGTGGCCGACCGCGCCGACCACGCGGTGGTCGCGGCCTTCTGGTCCCGGGTCTACGACGAACTCGTCGGCCACCGGGAATGGCACAGCAGGCCGGAACTCACCGGCGCCCTGTCCGACTACTTCGAGGGGATCCGCGCATGACCGTGGAACGACCGACGCCGCCGCTGCCGATCTCCTCGTCGCTGCGGCAGCACATCCGGCCGGGACAGACCCTGCCCGCCACCCAGGCCCACCAGGTCATGCTGCACTGCGCGCTGGACGCCGCCGGGGTCCGCATGCGCGGCGACGACGCCTGGGCCGTCGCCCGCATCGCCGAACTGGACTTTCCGACGGTCAACGCCGTGATCTGCTGGCTGCGTTCCAGACCGGCGGCGTCCTAGATGCGGGCGGTCTTCCGTGGGCGGCGGAGTTCGCGCCCGTTCCGGCCGGGCCGCGGCGTCCTGCCGCGCGCCACCCGCCTGGTCCGACGTCTCGCCGGGGCGCGCCGCCGGCCGCCGGCCCCCGAGCCGCTGCTGCCCATGACCGTCCTGTGCGTCCTGGACGAGCTGGCATTCCTGCGCCGAGTGCGCGGCACCCCTTCCCCGGTGCCGCCGCCGGGCGTCCGCGACCGCGGGTGAACCCGCCCCGGGGAGCCCGCGCCTGACGGCGTGTGGTGCCGGGAACGCCGAGCGCCCGGCCGCCGAAGCGGCCGGGCGCGCACCTGCCGTTGCCAGGTCAGGCCTTCTTCGTCTCCTGGAAGATGGCGTCGATCTGGTCGATCAGGTCCAGCAGCTTCTGGCCCGTCGCCGGGTCGGTCGACGCCTTGGCGGCGCTGCCGGCCTTCAGCGCGTCGTTGAAGAGCTGGTGCAGCTGGGGGTACTTCTCGAAGTGCGGGGCCTTGAAGTAGTCGCTCCACAGCACCGAGAGGTGGTGCTTGACGAGCTCCGCACGCTGCTCCTTGATGACGATGGCGCGCGCGCGGAAGTGCGGGTCCTCGTTGGCCTGGTACTTCTCCTGGACCGCCTTGACGGACTGCGCCTCGATGCGGGCCTGGGCCGGGTCGTAAACGCCGCAGGGCAGGTCGCAGTGGGCGCTGACCTTCACCTTGGGCGCGAACAGGCGAGCGAGCATGACTGTCCTTCCTCGTGATCGTCTTTCCACGAGCGAGATTACTCCCTGTCCGGGTGGTTTTCTCGGGGCCCCTTGGTGCTTAGGACAAAAGTCTGGTGACACCCTGGGCTGGTGGAGGACGGGACGAGGAGGCGGAGCATGCGGGAGCCGGGGGCTGGGCAGAGGAGGAGAGTGCCGTTCCAGCTGGTCGAGGTCACAGGTCCGTCGATGGCGCCGACACTGGTCCACGGCGACTGGTTGCTCGTGCGCCACGTCGCGGGCGCCGACGAGGTCCGCGAGGGCGAAGTCGTGGTGCTGCGCCATCCGCTGCAGCAGGACCTGCTCATCGTCAAACGCGCCGTGGAGCGGCGCGAAGGCGGCTGGTGGGTGCTGGGCGACAACACCTTCGTGGAGAACGACAGCCGGGAGTTCGGCACCGTCCCGGACGAGCTGGTGCTCGCCCGGGGGCTCGGCCGGTTCCGGCCGCCGATCGAGGTTCAGCGCTCGGTGGCCGGTGTGGCGGGCTGGGTGGCGTCGTCGGTGCGGCCGCTGAGGGCGGACCGGTCGTTCTCCAGACGCTTGCGGGCGCGGTAGGCCGCGACGTTGGCCCGGGTGGCGCAGCGGTCGGAGCAGTAGCGGCGCGAGTGGTTGGTCGAGGTGTCGATGTAGGCGTTGCGGCAGGAGGCGGCCTGGCAGATGCCGAGCCGGTCCACCCCCAGGTCGGTGAGCTGGAACGCCAGGCCCATGCAGGCGGTCGCGGCGTAGGAGGCGGTCGCGGTGGCCGCGTGCTCGGCCAGGTGCATGTGCCAGTCGGGCCGGCCGCTCTCGTCCAGGTGCTCGTGCCCGGAGATCTGCGGGCTGACCGGGAACTCCAGCAGCAGTGAGTTCAGCAGGTCCACGGCCCGCACCTCGTCGCCCTCGGAGGCGGCTTCGAAGACCCCCCGCAGCCGGGTGCGCACGCCGCGCAGCCGCTGCACATCGGCCTCGGTGACCCGGGCCGCCGCCAGGCTGGACGGGCCGAACAGGGTCCTCACGGCGTCCACCGACGTCAGGGTGTCGATGCCGCGCTCGGGTTCCTCGCTGTTCACCAGGCGCGAGGCGAGATCTGAGTAATGGGCCAGTTCCACTTGTAGTCCTTACGCCCGCGCTCTAAGGTCGGTAATGGCTGATCTGGCTGTCAGGGTATTACATCTGGAGGGGATCCGTATGTCCGAAACCACCGCGCCGGCTGACTGGCAGGCCTGGCAGGACAGCTGGGACCGGCAGCAGGAGTGGTACCTCCCGGACCGCGAGGAGCGTTTCCGGGTCATGCTCGACATGGTCGGGGCCCTGGCCGGCCCCGAGCCCCGGGTGCTGGACCTCGCGTGCGGCACCGGCAGTATCTCCGACCGCCTGCTGCGCCGCTTCCCCGGGGCGACGTCCACCGGTGTCGACCTCGACCCGGCGCTGCTCACCGTCGCCCGCGGCCACTTCGCCGGCGAACAGCGCGTCGAGTTCGTCACCGCGGACCTGCGCGACCCGCAATGGCCGGCCCGGCTGCCGCACGGCCAATACGACGCCGTCCTCACCGCCACCGCCCTGCACTGGCTCAAGCCGGAGCCGCTGCGCGCCCTGTACGGCACCCTCGCCGGGCTGCTGCGCGAGGGCGGCGTGCTGATGAACGCCGACCACATGCCCGACGCCTCCACCCCGCGGATCAACGCCGCCGTCCGCGCCCTCGACCACGCCCGCCGCGACCGCGAGAGGACCGAGGGCGCTCTGGACTGGGAGCAGTGGTGGGCCACCGCCAAGGCCGACCCGCTGCTCGCCGGCCCCACCGAGGAGCGCTACGCGATCTACGGCTCCCACGCGGACGGCGACGAGCTGCCGCCCTCCTGGCACGTCGCGGCGCTGCGCGAGGCGGGCTTCGCCGAGGCGCGCGAGGTGTGGCGTTCGGCGACGGACGCGATCGTCCTCGGGCTGCGCTGACCCGGACGTCCGGGAAAGGACGAGGGACGGCGCCGCCGGGCGCCGTCCCTCGTCGTCGTTGTTCCCGTGCCCGGGTGCTCCGGTCAGAGCACCTTGGAAAGGAACGCCTTGGTGCGGTCGTGCCGCGGGTTGGTCAGCACGTCGCGGGGGTGGCCGGACTCGACCACCACACCGTCGTCCATGAAGACCAGCGCGTCGCCGACCTCGCGGGCGAAGCCCATCTCGTGCGTCACGACGATCATCGTCATGCCGTCCTCGGCGAGCCCGCGCATGACGTCCAGGACGTCGCCGACCAGCTCCGGGTCGAGCGCGGAGGTCGGCTCGTCGAAGAGCATCAGCTTCGGCTCCATCGCCAGCGCGCGGGCGATCGCCACGCGCTGCTGCTGTCCGCCGGACAGCTGCGAGGGATAGCTTCCCGCCTTGTCGCCGAGACCGACCCGGTCCAGCAGCCGCTCGGCCCGCTCGCGGGCGACGGCCTTGGACTCCTTCTTCACGCGCACCGGTGCCTCGATGATGTTCTCCATCGCGGTCATGTGCGGGAAGAGGTTGAAGCGCTGGAAGACCATCCCGATGTCGCGGCGCTTGGCGGCGACCTCGCGGTCCTTGAGCTCGTAGAGCTTGTCGCCCTTCTGCCGGTAGCCGACGAGTTCGCCGTCGACCGACAGCCGTCCCGCGCTGATCTGCTCCAGGTGGTTGATGCAGCGCAGGAAGGTGGACTTGCCCGAGCCGGACGGGCCGATCAGGCAGAAGACCTCACGGGGCGCGACCTCCAGGTCGATGCCCTTGAGGATGTGGGCCGGGCCGAAGTACTTGTGCACCGCCTCGGCCTTGACCATGGGACGGCCGCCGGTGCCCTCGCTGAAGTCGGTCATCAGGCACCTCCCGCTACCGGGCTGCGGCGGACGGAGCCCAGGTTCTGCTTGATCCGCTGCCACGGGGTGGGCGGCAGGTTGCGTGTCGTGCCCCGCGCGTAGCGGCGCTCCAGGTAGTACTGGCCGACGGAGAACACCGAGGTGAGCACCAGGTACCAGACCGCGGCGAGGAAGAGCATCTCGACCGTGGCGCCGGTGGTGTTGCCGATGTCGGTGGTGGAGCGCAGCAGTTCCGCGTACTGCGCGGCCTGTGCCGCCAGCGACGAGGTCTTCAGCATGTTGATGAACTCGTTGCCGGTCGGCGGCACGATCACCCGCATCGCCTGCGGCAGCACCACGCGGCGCAGGTTCTGGCTTTGGGTCATGCCGAGCGCGTGGGACGCCTCGGTCTGGCCCTCGTCGACGGACTGGATGCCCGCCCGCACGATCTCCGACATGTACGCGGCCTCGTTCAGCCCCAGGCCCAGCAGAGCGGCCATGAACGGGGTCATGAACTGGTTCATCTCGTCCTTGTAGAAGCCGAGATTGACGACCGGGAAGATCAGCGCCAGGTTGAACCAGATCAGCAGCTGGACGTAGACCGGGGTGCCGCGGAAGAACCAGATGTAGCCCCAGGCCACCGAGGAGGTGACCGGGTTCTTCGACAGGCGCATCACGGCGAGGACGATGCCCAGCAGCAGGCCGACGAGCATGGCGACGACCGTGATGATCACGGTGTTGCGCAGGCCCTTGAGGACGGCCGAGTCGAACAGGAAGTCCGGGATGGCCGCGTAGTTGATGTTCGCGTTGGCGAACGCGTTGACGAGCAGGCCCAGCACCGCGAGCACCACCACGGCGGCGACCCACCGGCCGTAGTGCCGCACGGGGATCGCCTTGATGGCCTCGGGGTGGGAGGTCACGGTGACGGGGGGCCCGGCCGGTGTGCCGGCCGGGACCGCCTTCTCCTCGTCGTTCGGTTCTGACATGTCAGACATGGGGAGTGCCTCCTGCGGCCGTGACTCAGGAGCCGCCGTTGACCTTGGCCTCGGTGACGGCGCCGTCGCCGACGCCCCACTTGTCCATCACCTTGGTGTAGGAGCCGTCCTTGATGATGGCGTCCAGCGCGGCCTGGAGGGCGTCGCGCAGCTGGGTGTTGGACTTCGACACGGCGATGCCGTACGGGCCGGCCTCGACCTGCTCGCCCGCGAGCTCGAAGTTCTGGCCGCCGCCCGAGGTCTTCACCGCGTAGGCCGCCACGGGGAAGTCGGAGACGTCGGCGACCACGCCGCCGGCCTTGAGGCGGGTCTGCGCGTCCGCGTCGGTGTCGAAGGGCTGGATCGCCATCGGCTTGTCGCACTTCTGCGCCTTGAGCAGGTCCTGCGAGGTGGTGCCGCGCTGCACGGCGACGTTCTTGCCGCACAGGTCGGCGAGCGACTTGATGCCCTCCGGGTTGCCCTTCTTCACGATGATCGAGGAGCCGGCCGTGAAGTAGTCGACGAAGTCGACACCCTCGCCGACCTTCTTGCCGGTGGCGGAGTCCACGCCGTCCTGGCGGTTCTTGGTGTCGCTCATCGCGGACATCACCACGTCGTAGCGCTTGCCGCGCAGACCGGTGAGCAGGGTGTCGAAGGTGCCGTTGTTGAACTCGAACTTCACGCCGAGCTGCTTGCCGAGGGCGTCGGCCAGGTCGGGGTCCATGCCGACGGTCTTGCCGCCGTCGACGAACTCCACGGGCGCGTACGCGATGTCGGAGCCGACCTTGATCACACCGGCGGACTTCACCGACTCAGGCAGCTTGTCGAACAGCGGTGCCTTGGGGGCGCCGGCGGAGGGCGACGCGGAGGTGCCCTTGTCCGTCTGGTCGCCGCAGCCGGTGAGCACGAGGGCACCGGCGACCGCGATCGCTCCGACCGCGGCGAGGCGGCTCGTGACGGTCGAGCGACGGGGGGTGGGTGCGGTCATTGCTGGTTCCTCCTGCGGGAGTCCTGGAGTAGCCGATCATCCGGGTACATGTATTCGGTTATCGCTACAGCGTGTGATCCCCGCATCTTGCCATCCGGGCATGTCTTCATAGGTGTCCGGTTGTGTCAAAATCGCATAACGGGCGATCCCCTGGGCCTCTCCGGGCCGGTACACCAAGGCCGGACCGCGGTGAGGTCGCGCCGCGGCGTTGTGCGGATCACCTTCCCGTCCCGCTATTCGGACGACTTGTCGCGTTCCGGAGGAACTCTCCGATGTGCGACACCGCGGAACGGCGGAGTTGGCTCGTCGGCGGAAACCGTCTTCCGGTACAACAGACCCTTACCCCTCACCTGGGGCCCCGGCGTGCGTGCGGCGCGCCCGGCGTCCGGGCTGCCCGGGACCACTGCGCGCCCGGGCGCGGAAGCCAGCCCACCTATCCCCTGTCGCAGGGGGTAGTACCCTCATAGACAATTCGGACAAAGGGGTCGATAGTGGCAGCGGAGATTCTGAATCCTCGCACCAACGGCAGTGAATCCGGTGACAGCGCGGGCAGTGAAGGCCCCGAGAGCCCGGTGGACCCGGCCTTCGCGCTGCACCGCGGAGGCAAGATGGAGGTGTCCGCGACCGTCCCGGTGCGCAACGCCGACGATCTGTCGCTCGCGTACACCCCGGGCGTCGCGCGCGTGTGCACGGCCATCGCCGAGAAGCCCGAGCTGGTGTACGACTACACGTGGAAGTCCCAGGTGGTCGCCGTCGTCACCGACGGCACGGCGGTGCTGGGCCTGGGCGACATCGGCCCCGAGGCCTCGCTCCCGGTGATGGAGGGCAAGGCGATCCTCTTCAAGCAGTTCGGCGGAGTCGACGCGGTGCCCATCGCACTGGCCACCACCGACGTGGACGAGATCGTCGAGACCGTCGTGCGCCTCGCGCCGTCCTTCGGAGGGGTGAACCTGGAGGACATCTCCGCACCCCGCTGCTTCGAGATCGAGCGCAAGCTCCAGGAGCGCCTGGACATCCCGGTGTTCCACGACGACCAGCACGGCACGGCCGTGGTCACCCTCGCCGCGCTGCGCAACGCCGTCCGGCTGACCGGCCGTACGCTCGGTGAACTGCGCGCGGTGATCTCCGGCGCCGGTGCCGCGGGTGTCGCGATCGCCAAGATCCTGGTCGAGGCGGGCATCGGCGACGTCGCCGTCACCGACCGCAAGGGCGTGGTGCACGCCGGGCGCGACGACCTCAACTCCGCCAAGCGGGAGCTGGCCTCGTACACCAACAGGACCGGCCTCACCGGCTCGCTGGAGGAGGCCCTGCAGGGCGCCGACGTCTTCATCGGCGTCTCCGGCGGCAACGTCCGCGAGGAGGCCGTCGCGGGTATGGCCAAGGGGTGCTTCATCTTCGCCATGGCGAACCCGACGCCGGAGATCCACCCCGAGGTGGCGCACCGGTACGCCGCCGTCGTGGCCACCGGCCGCAGCGACTACCCCAACCAGATCAACAACGTGCTCGCCTTCCCCGGCATCTTCTCCGGCGCGTTCCAGGTGCGGGCCTCCCGCATCACCGAGGGCATGAAGATCGCCGCCGCCGAGGCGCTCGCCGCGGTCGTCGACGGCGATCTGTCGGCCGACCGGGTGATCCCCTCGCCCTTCGACGAGCGGGTCGCCCCCGCGGTGGCCGCGGCCGTGGCCGCCGCCGCCCGCGCCGAGGGCGTCGCCCGGCGCTGAGCCGGTCGTCCTCTCGTCGCTCTCGTCGTTCTTGTCGTTCTCGTCGTTCTCGTCGTTGCGGTCGCCCAGCGGCGCGTGTCACATCCCGGTACGGTTCCGCCGGAGTGCCGCGCGCCGCTAGCGTCATGGCCATGTTCGCTGCCTACGCCGCCCGCATCGACCGTGACCAGCCCCTGAACGGCCTCGAACTCGGGGAACGCCCCGAACCGCAGGCCCGGCCCGGCTGGAGCACCGTCACCGTCAAGGCCGCCTCCCTCAACCACCACGACCTGTGGTCGCTGCGCGGGGTGGGCCTCGGCGAGGAGAGCCTGCCGATGATCCTCGGCTGCGACGCCGCCGGGATCGACGAGCACGGCAACGAGGTCGTCGTCTACCCGGTCGTCGGCCTCAGCGGCCACGGCGTCGGCCCGGACGAGCCGCGCTCCATCCTCACCGAGAAGTACCAGGGCACCTTCGCCGAGAAGGTCTCCGTCCCCACCTGGAACCTGGTGCCCAAGCCGAAGGAACTGTCCTTCGAGGAGGCCGCCTGCCTGCCCACGGCGTGGCTGACGGCCTACCGGATGCTCTTCACCAACGCCGGTGTCCGACCCGGTGACTCGGTGCTCGTCCAGGGCGCGGGCGGCGGTGTCGCGACCGCCGCGATCGTGCTCGCCAAGGCCGCGGGCCTGCGGGTCTTCGCCACCAGCCGCGACGAGGCCAAGCGCAAGCGCGCCGAGGACCTGGGCGCGGACGCCGCCTTCGAGCCGGGCGCGCGGCTGCCGCGGCGGGTGGACGCCGTCATCGAGACCGTGGGCGCCGCCACCTGGTCCCACTCGGTCAAGTCGCTGCGGCCGGGCGGCACCCTCGTCATCTCCGGCGCGACCTCCGGCCCCAACCCCCCGGCCGCCGAGCTCAACCGGATCTTCTTCCTGGAGCTCAAGGTCGTCGGTTCCACCATGGGCACCAAGGACGAGCTGGAGGACCTGCTCAGCTTCTGCGCGGTCACCGGCGTGCGTCCGGTCGTCGACACCGTGCTTCCGCTGGACCGGGCCCGTGAGGGCTTCGAGAAGATGGCGGGAGGCGACCTGTTCGGCAAGGTCGTCCTGACGCTCTGACGCTCTGACGCCCTGAACGTCCGACGGCGCGGGGGCCGTCCGCACGGACGCCCCACGCGCCGTCCGTGCGGGCCGGCCGGTCAGTCCTTCCGGTCCTTGCGCCCGGCGCGCAGGACGACGCCGATGTGGGCGGCCGCGGTGGACAGGTGGCGGCGCACCTCGCGCAGCTGCTCGGCGTCGACGCCGTTGTCGCGGGCGGCGTCCCGGACGTCGTCGCGGAAGCGGTCGAGGAGGCGTTCCAGGTCGCGTGCGGGGTCATCGGTCACGGCGGCGTCCTCCGCCCCCCATTCGGGGGTCCCGGCGGGCTGCTCGGGCTTGCCGTACGGGGGCGGCCAGGCGGAGTTGCGGCCGAACGCGCCCAGTTCACGGGAGAGTTCGGCCAGGCCCTCACGGACCCCGGCCTGCCAGTCGCCGCGCCGGACGTGGTCCTGGACCTCCTCCTGCACGCGGCGCGCGATGCGCTGCACCTCGTCGCGGGCGGCGTCCTGGGCCTCCTTGGCGGCGCGCTTGGCGTTGCGGGCCTCCTCGCGGGCCTGCCGGATCTCCTCCTTCGACCGGCGCATCTGCTCCTTCCAGTCGGACTGGGAGTTCTTCGGCTGCGTGCGCGTCGCCTGCTGGGTGGCGGCCCGGATCTCGCGGCGCAGGTCGCCCGCGGCGCCGCGGACGTCCTCGCGGATCTCCGCGGCCAGGGAGGACACCGAGTCGCGGATCTCGTTCTCCAGGTCGGCCAGCTCGTCGTCGCGGGAGGCGAGTTCGGCGCGGCCGGCGTCGGTGATGGAGTACACCTTGCGGCCGCCCTCGGTGGAGTGGGTGACCAGGCCCTCCTGCTCCAGCTTCGCCAGCCGCGGGTAGACGGTGCCGGCGGAGGGGGCGTACAGGCCCTGGAAGCGCTCCTCCAGGAGGCGGATGACCTCGTAGCCGTGGCGGGGGGCCTCGTCCAGCAGCTTCAGCAGGTAGAGGCGGAGCCGGCCGTGGGCGAAGACGGGGGCCATGTCAGACGCCCTTCCGGAACGGGTCCGCGGCGTCGGAACCGTAGGGGCCGTCCGAGGAGGGGGGCCGGCGCAGCAGGGCGATCGCGCCCGAGACGGTGGTCGCCTTCAGCCGGGTGCCCCCCGTCCCCATCCGGCCGGAGATCCGCTTGGCGCCCCACTGCCCGCTGACCCGCAGCTCGTCGAAGGCGCAGGAGACGTCGCCGCTGGTGGTGTTGGCGTCCACCTCGGCGTCGGCCGGGTCGGGGATGCGGATGGCGATCTCGCCGGAGACGGAGGTGAGACGGACCTCGGAGCCGCCGCGCGGGTCGAGGTCGAGCACCATGTTGCCGCTCACGGAGTCGGCCTTGACCTGGGTGCCGCTGCCCTCGACCACGGTGAGGTCACCGGAGACGGTGTTCACCCGCAGGTCGCCCGAGACCGCCTGGGCCTCGACGTTCCCGGCCACCGTCTCGGCCGTCACCGGGCCGGCCTGCCCGACGAGCGTGATGTCGCCGTTGACCCCGCGGACCGCCGTGCGGTCGGTGATCCCCGAGACGACCGCGCTGGCCCCGACGACCCCGACCGAGACCTGGGTGCGCTGCGGCACCGCGAGCGAGACCACGGCGTGCCGCCGCCAGCCCTTGCGGTCGAGCCACTTGAGCAGGCCCTTCCACGGCAGGTCCTCGTAGGAGACGGTGAGGGTGCCGCCCTCGTGGGTCACGATCAGCGGCGGCCCCTCCAGTTCGCCGACCTCCAGCCGCGCCGGGCCCTCGTCGACGCCGACGACGTTGACCGCGCCGTTGACGATGCGCACGTGCAAGGTGTCGACGGCTCCGTCGAAGACCAGCTTGTGCGGCTCGGTGACCTTCCACTCCCGTGTGCCGGGTGTTCCGCTCATTCCGCCCCTCCTCGGGGTCGCCGGGCGCGGGGGCCGCGCCGACACCGACAACGCAACATATCGCGTCTCTCGATAGACACGATATATCGCGTGACGCGGAAGTCAAGCGCCCTCACGCGTCCCGCGGCGCCGAGTCCCGGCCGGGCCGGGGCATTTCAGGACCGGTTGCCCAGGGCTACCGGTGGGTCGCGTCAGACCCGGGGGACGGGCGCGGCAGGCGCGCACGCGGTCCGGTGGACCTCCGGGCCCCCGGAGGTCGCTCGGGTCACTCGTCCTCGTCGTCGTCCAGCCGGGCGAGCCAGGTGGCCAGCCGCTCCACGGGGATCTCGAACTCGGGGTTGAGGTCGACGAACTCGCGCAGCCGCTCGGCGAGCCACGCGAGGCTCACCTCCTCCTCGCCCCGGCGGTTCTCCAGTTCCTCGATGCCGCGGTCGGTGAAGTACAAGGGGTGCTCCGGATCAGGGGTCGAAGGATGACGTCACAGGCCAGGATAAGTACTCCCCGCGACGTGAACCGGAGGCTCCCCCCTCTTCCCCCGCCCGCCCGCGCACCCGTGCGCGGGCGGCATATGACGTGGCTTGCCACAGGTACGGGCCCGGGCACGGGAAGCTGTGCCGAGACATCCTGAGGGAGGGGAGCTTGGTGGGTTCGCAGGGCGGCGTGTCGCCCTCGGTGGCCGGGGTGGCGCTGCCCGACTTCACCGGGGTCGATCCCCTGAGGATGCTGCGGGAGGGCAGAGGGCATCCGCAGTCGCTGCGTGTCCTCGCCGATCTGCGGGACCGGATGGAGCCGGGAGGAGAGCCCGCCGTCTCCTATGACGACGACAGCCCCGGGGGCCTCTCGCGGCGGGTGGAGTGAGGGCGACGCGTCACGATCCCGCCCCCTGGCCCCCCGCAGTGCTCGATGTCGCCGCCGTGCGGCGCGAGGGCGTTCCGGCCGTGCCCTTCAGGCAGTCCGTGCGAACACGTCGTGACCAACCGCACGCAGCCGCGGGATCTGTTGGCGCTACGCCGCCCTGGACATCGCCGAACGCACCCTCGCCGGCATGCGCCGGGCCGTCGGCGAGGACCACCCCTGGGTCCTCGGCTGCGCCCTCAACGCCGCGGGTGCGCTCGGCCCGGCGGGCCACGAGGAGGACGCCGTCGAGCTGAGCCACGGCACTCTCCGGCAGGCCGTGCGGATCATGGGTGACACCCACCCCCTGACGCTGTCCTGCAAGGCGGCCCTCGCGGACGACCTGAGGTCCCTGCGGCGCACCGAGGAGGCGGGCAGGTGGGAGCGCGAGGCACTGCAGCAGTCGACCGACACCCTCGGCGCCCGGCACCCGCACACGGTGTCCGTACGCCATCGGGAACGGCAGTACGGGGACTTCGAGCCCCAGCCCATCTGAGCCCGGCACGCGAGGGGCCCCGCACTCGACGAGTGCGGGGCCCCTCGCGTGGTGTCGCTCAGTGGTGCCTCAGAGGTCGAAGACCTCGTGCACCAGCTGCTCCTGCTCCTGCTGGTGCCGCTTGGCGGAGCCGACCGCCGGCGACGAGGAGGACGGGCGCGAGACGCGACGCAGCCGGTCGGCGTTGTCGGGGGCGGCGCCCAGGACCAGGTCGAGGTGGTCGATGAGGTTGAGGGCGATGAAGGGCCAGGCACCCTGGTTGGCCGGCTCGTCCTGGGCCCAGACGTACTTCTGGGCCTTGGTGAACGGGGCCAGGGCGGCCTGGATCTCCAGGCCCGGGAGCGGGTAGAGGCGCTCGATCCGGATGAGGGCGGTGTCGAAGGCACCGCGCTTCTCCCGCTCGGCGACGAGGTCGTAGTAGACCTTGCCGGAGCAGAAGACGACCTTGCGGACCTCTTCCGGCCTGACGGCGGAGTCACCGATGACCGGCTGGAACTCACCGGAGGTGAAGTCCTCGGTCGTCGACGTCGCCGCCTTCAGGCGCAGCATCGACTTCGGGGTGAAGACGATGAGCGGCTTGTGGTGCGGGTTGTGGACCTGCCACCGCAGGAGGTGGAAGTAGTTCGCCGGGGTGGTCGGGACCGCGACCGTCATGTTGTTCTGCGCGCACAGCTGCAGGAAGCGCTCGATGCGGGCGGACGAGTGGTCCGGGCCCTGGCCCTCGTAGCCGTGCGGGAGGAGCAGGGTGACGCCGGACGTCTGGCCCCACTTCTGCTCGGCGGAGGAGATGAACTCGTCGACGACGGTCTGCGCGCCGTTGACGAAGTCACCGAACTGGGCCTCCCAGGCGACGAGCGCGTCCGGGCGGGCGAGCGAGTAGCCGTACTCGAAGCCCATCGCCGCGTACTCGCTGAGCAGCGAGTCGTAGATGTTGTAGCGCGCCTGGTCCTCGGCGAGGTAGAGCAGCGGGGTGTAGTCCTCGCCGGTCTCCCGGTCGACCAGGACGGCGTGCCGCTGGCCGAAGGTGCCGCGGCGGGAGTCCTGACCGGCGAGCCGGACCGGGGTGCCCTCCATCAGCAGAGAGCCGATGGCCAGGGTCTCGCCCATGGCCCAGTCGATGGTGCCGTCCTCGACCATGGCCGCCCGGCGCTGCAGCTGCGGCAGCAGACGCGGGTGGACGGTGATCCGCTCGGGGATGTTGACCTGCGAGGCCGCGATCCGCTTGACGGTCTCCTGGCTGATCGCGGTGGCGACCGGGACCGGGAACTCCGGTCCGGGGGCCGCGTTCTCCTCCTGCTGCGAGGTGGAGGGCGCGGTGGCCTCGCGGACCTCGGTGAAGACCTTCTCCAGCTGGCCCTGGTAGTCCTGCAGGGCCTGCTCGGCCTCTTCCAGGGTGATGTCGCCGCGGCCGATCAGGGACTCGGTGTAGAGCTTGCGCACCGAGCGCTTCTTGTCGATCAGGTCGTACATCAGCGGCTGGGTGAAGGACGGGTTGTCGGCCTCGTTGTGACCGCGGCGGCGGTAGCAGATGAGGTCGATGACGACGTCCTTGTTGAACGCCTGGCGGAACTCGAAGGCGAGCCGTGCGACGCGGACCACGGCCTCCGGGTCGTCGCCGTTGACGTGGAAGATCGGCGCCTCGATCATGCGCGCGACGTCGGTGCTGTACATCGACGAGCGGGAGGACTCCGGGGCGGCGGTGAAGCCGACCTGGTTGTTGATCACCACGTGCACGGTGCCGCCGGTGCGGTAGCCGCGCAGCTGCGACATGTTGAGGGTCTCCGCCACCACGCCCTGGCCGGCGAAGGCCGCGTCGCCGTGGAGCACGACCGGCATGACGGTGAAGTCGGTGCCGCCCTTGCCGATGACGTCCTGCTTGGCGCGGGCGATGCCCTCGACGATCGGGTCGACCGCCTCCAGATGCGAGGGGTTGGCGGCCAGCGAGACCTTGATCTGCTCGCCGTCCAGGCCGGTGAAGGTGCCCTCGGCGCCCAGGTGGTACTTCACGTCGCCGGAGCCGTGCATCGACTTCGGGTCGAGGTTGCCCTCGAACTCGCGGAAGATCTGCGCGTACGACTTGCCGACGATGTTGGCCAGCACGTTCAGCCGGCCGCGGTGGGCCATGCCGATGACGACCTCGTCCAGGCGCGACTCGGCGGCCGCGTCGATGACGGCGTCGAGCAGCGGGATGACGGACTCGCCGCCCTCCAGCGAGAAGCGCTTCTGGCCGACGTACTTGGTCTGCAGGAACGTCTCGAAGGCCTCGGCGGCGTTGAGCCGGCGCAGGATGCGCAGCTGCTCGTCGCGCTCGGGCTTGGTGTGCGCGCGCTCGACGCGGTCCTGGATCCACTTGCGCTGCAGCGGGTCCTGGATGTGCATGAACTCGATGCCGACGGTGCGGCAGTACGAGTCGCGCAGCACGCCGAGGATGTCGCGCAGCTTCATCAGGGACTTGCCGGCGAAGCCGCCGACCGCGAACTCGCGCTCCAGGTCCCACAGGGTGAGCCCGTGCTCGGTGATGTCGAGGTCGGGGTGCTTGCGCTGCTTGTACTCCAGCGGGTCGGTGTCGGCCATGACGTGGCCGCGGACCCGGTAGGAGTGGATCAGCTCGAAGACGCGGGCGGCCTTGGTGACGTCGTCGTCGTGGCTGGCGTCGATGTCCTTGAGCCAGCGGACCGGCTCGTAGGGGATGCGCAGCGCCTCGAAGATGTCGTCGAAGAAGTTGTTCTCGCCCAGCAGCAGCTGGTTCATGATCCGCAGGAACTCGCCGGACGCGGCACCCTGGATGACCCGGTGGTCGTAGGTGCTGGTCAGCGTCATGACCTTGGCGATGCCCAGCTTGTTCAGGGTGTCCTGGGAGGTGCCCTGGAACTCGGCCGGGTAGTCCATCGAGCCGACGCCGAGGATCACCGACTGCCCGGGCATGAGCCGCGGCACCGAGTGGACGGTGCCGATGCCGCCGGGGTTGGTCAGGGAGGCCGTGACGCCGGAGAAGTCGTCCATGGTCAGCTTGCCCACCCGGGCGCGGCGGACGATGTCCTCGTAGGCCTGCCAGAACTCGAAGAAGTTCAGGGTCTCGGCCTGCTTGATCGCCGCGACGACGAGCTGACGGTCGCCGTTGGGCTTGACCAGGTCGATGGCCAGGCCGAGGTTGACGTGCTCGGGCTTGACCAGCGTCGGCTTGCCGTCCTTCTCGGCGAAGGACCAGTTCATCGACGGCATGATCTTCAGTGCCTGCACCATGGCGTAGCCGATGATGTGCGTGAAGGAGACCTTGCCGCCGCGGGCGCGCTTGAGGTGGTTGTTGATGACGATGCGGTTGTCGAACAGCAGCTTCACCGGGATGGCGCGCACGGAGGTGGCCGTGGGCAGCTCCAGCGAGGCGTGCATGTTCTTCGCCACGGCCGCGGACGGGCCGCGCAGCGTCACGAACTCGGGGCCCGCGGGGCTCTCGCCGGCGGAGGCCCTGGGGGCCGGGGTCGGCTGCTGCGCCGGGGTGGGCTTCACGACGGCGGGCTTCGCCGGGGCGGGAGCCGCGGCGGCGGCCGGAGCCGGGGCGGCGGCAGGGGCGGCAGCGGCGGGCTTCACCGGCGCGGGGGCCGGGGCCGGGGCTGCCGGAGCCGCGGGGGCCGGAGCTGCCGGAGCCGGGGCGCTGACCGGCGCGGGCGCGGCGGCACCGCTGGCGGCCGGCGGAGCGGCCGGCGCTGCTGGGGGAGGCGTCGCAGGACGTCCCGTGGCGACCGCGGAACCCGTATCCGCTCCCGGCTTGTAGTCGGCGAAGAAGTCCCACCAGGCTCGGTCGACCGAGTTCGGGTCCTGGAGGTACTGCTGGTAGATCTCATCGACAAGCCACTCGTTCGGCCCGAATCCCGCGGCAGGGTCCTGACCCTGCCCGTCGGTTTCGGTCCTGGGGGTACCGCCCGGCCGGAGGCTGGGGGAACTCGAGCTATTGGGGGACTGTGGCGACACGGCGGTAACCGCCCTCTTCCGCTTCACAAGGTGATGGACAGCGGGAATAAAGGCTACGCCTATTGGACCGGTTCATGCAGGCCCGGGGGCCAGTCGTCGCCTAAGTCACATCGAAAGTGCGGTTTCGGCGCGGAGATTGGCGGGAAAGGGGTCCTGAATCGACTGCCTCTGGCCGGGCGCAGCAAGCCCCCGGCCGTACTGCGTACGTCAGTGCGTCAGACCGGCGCCGGGGCGGAACCCGGAAGGGTGACGCGTATGCGGCAGCCCCGCGGGGACTCGGCCACCTTGATGTCGCCGCCGTGCAGGTCCACCGCCCAGCGGGCGATGGCCAGCCCCAGCCCCGTACCGCCGTCGCCGGGGCCCGCGCTGCCGCGGTTGAAGCGCTCGAAGACGCGGGTGCGCTCCGCCTCGGGGATGCCGGGACCCTCGTCCAGTACCTCCAGGTCCAGGCTGCCGGGGCCGGCGCCGCGCCGGGCGCGGACGGTGACCCGGCCGCTGGGCGGGCTGTGCTTGACGGCGTTGTCGACCAGATTGGCGACCACCTGGTGCAGCCGCTCGGCGTCCGCGTACGCGGTGAGCTCCGGCGGCGAGACGTCCAGGTGCAGATGGACGTCCTTGCGCGGCCGTGCGCCCGGCTTGCTGTCCTGCAGCCCCAGGCTCGCGGTCTTGATCACGGCCGACAGGTAGGGCCACACCTCGAAGCGCTTGGCGTCCAGCGGCACGATGCCGCTGTCGAGGCGGGACAGGTCCAGCAGGTGGGCGACGAGCAGGCTGAGCCGCTCGGCCTGCTGCAGCGCGGTGCGCATCGTCTCCGGGTCGGCCTCGGAGACGCCGTCGACGACGTTCTCCAGGACCGCGCGCAGCGCCGCGATCGGCGTGCGCAGCTCGTGTGAGACATTCGCCACCAGCTCCTTGCGGTGCCGGTCGACGGCCTCCAGGTCCGCGGCCATGCGGTTGAAGGCGTCGGCCAGCTCGCCGACCTCGTCACGGCGGGCGGCGGTGACCCGCCGGCCGTAGTCACCGCGGGCCATCCCGATGGCCACCGAGGTCATCTCCCGCAGCGGCGCGGTCAGTCCGTGGGCGACCAGCTGGGAGATGAGCAGCGAGGCGATGATCGAGAAGATCGTGATGATCCTGATCTCGGTCGCGGAGTGCATCGCCACATAGATGAGGAAGGTGGTGATCGCCACGGAGGCGATCACCAGGAACTGCAGCGCCGCCTTGATGGACCGGAACGGGTCCCACGGCCGCAGCGCGGCCCACACACGGTCCCGCAGGCTCGGCGGGGGTGGCGCGCTGAAGGGGCTCATGGCGTGGGGGTCTCCAGGGCGTAGCCGACGCCGTGGACGGTACGGATGCGCTCCGCGCCGATCTTGCGCCGCAGGGCCTTGACGTGGCTGTCGACGGTCCGGGTGCCCGAGGCGTCCGCCCAGTCCCAGACCTCCGCGAGCAGCTGCTCGCGGGAGAGCACGGCGCGCGGCTGCTGCGCCAGGCACACCAGCAGGTCGAACTCGGTGGGCGTCAGGTGCACGTCCGCGCCGCGGACCCGGACCCGCCGCTGGGCGTTGTCGATCTCCAGATCGCCCAGCTGCATGTTGGCGCCGCGCGGGTCGCGGGCGGCGATCGTGGCCCGCTCCACGCGGCGCAGCAGGACGTGCACCCGGGCGACGAGCTCGCGCAGCGAGAACGGCTTGGTCATGTAGTCGTCGGCGCCCACGCCGAGGCCGACCAGCATGTCGGTCTCGTCGTCGCGCGCGGTGAGCATGAGCACCGGCACGGGCCGCGCGGCCTGCACGCGGCGGCAGACCTCCAGGCCGTCGTAGCCGGGCAGCATGACGTCCAGCACCAGCAGGTCGGGCTGCCAGGCGGCGGCGGTGTCCACCGCGGCGGGCCCGTCGCCTGCGGTGCGGACCTGGAAGCCCTCGGCCCGCAGGCGTACGGCGATGGCGTCGGCGATCGTCGCGTCGTCCTCGACCACCAGCACCCGGCGCTGTGCGCCGGGGGTGGCCGCGACCGCTGCGGCGTCGCCCGGAGTCGGCTGAGTGGTGTCCATGTGCGGTCCCCCATGGTCGTTTGCGTTGCGCAGCAGCGTACGGGGCACGACGGTGCCGCGGCTATCCGGGTGTGGTTGCCAGGTGCACGACATCCGGAACGCCCCGTTTCACGGGCGTCTCGATCGTCCGGACCCGCGTGAACTGCGCAGCCCGCAGCGCGTCCTCGAACGCGGCGGACGGCTGGGCCGACCATACCGCCAGTACGCCGCCGGGCGTGAGCCGTGCCCGGCAGGCCGCCAGGCCCTCGGGGCCGTACAGCCCGCGGTTGTCGTCGGTGACCGTCCAGTCGGGGCCGTTGTCGATGTCCAGGCACAGGGCGTCGTAGCTCGCGTCCGCCTCCCGCAGGTACGCCACCAGGTCGCCCTCCAGGACCGCCACCCGCGGGTCGTCCAGCGCGTGCTCGGAGAACGGCGCCAGGTGCCCGTCGCGGTGCCAGTCGACGACCGCGCGCTCGCGCTCGGCCACCGCGATCCGTCCCCAGCGCGGCTCCCGTACCGCGTGGGCCAGTGAGAAACCGACGCCCAGGCCCCCGATCAGCACCGACAGGTCCGCCCGGTCCGGCGGCAGGGCCGCCAGGGCCGCGTCGACGAGCAGCCGCTCGGAGCGGCCGTCGGAGGTGTCCATCAGAAAGGTGCCGTTGGCGATGATCTCGAACCGCTCGCCGTGCCGGCGCAGGGCCACCTCGCCGTACGGTCCCTCGCGGCGGTCGAGTGTGACGGGTCGTCCCTCTTCGTTCGCGTGCATGGGCTCAGCGTAATGAGCGGCGTCAGGGGCTGGTCGGCAGTCGATCGCTCAGAGCGAACACGGTCCGGGGAACACCGGGGGCATCAGAAGCATTGAGTCTGCATAGCTCAACTTGATTGCTCTAGGGAGAGATAATGGCTCAATCGTCTTCGTCGGCGTTCGCGCCGCTCACCCTGCCCGTGCTGCCGCTCGACGACGCGGTGGTCCTGCCGGGCATGGTCGTGCCCGTGGACCTCACCGACGCCGAGGCGCGTGCCGCGGTCGAGGCGGCCCAGGCCGCACAGCGGTCCGGTCTGCCCGGTGTCGGCAACAAGCCGCGGGTCCTGCTCGTTCCCCGTGTGGACGGCGACTACGCGGGAGTGGGCACGCTGGGCACCGTCGAGCAGGTGGGACGGCTGTCGGACGGCGATCCCGGGGCCGTGATCCGCGGCGTCAGCCGCGTGCGCATCGGCGCCGGCACGACCGGACCCGGCGCCGCCCTGTGGGTGGAGGGGACCGAGCTCCCCGAGCCGGTGCCCGCCGAGGCGCCCGGCACCGTCGCGGAGCTCGTCAAGGAGTACAAGGCACTGGCCACCAGCTGGCTGCGCAAGCGCGGCGCCTGGCAGATCGTGGACCGCGTCCAGCAGATCGACGACGTCTCGCAGCTGGCCGACAACGCCGGATACTCCGGATTCCTCACCACCAAGCAGCGCATCGAGCTGCTGGAGACCACCGACCCCGTCGCCCGGCTGAAGCTCGCCACGCAGTGGCTGCGCGACCACCTGGCCGAGCAGGACGTCGCGGAGACCATCCGCAAGGACGTCCAGGAGGGCATGGAGAAGCAGCAGCGCGAGTTCCTGCTGCGGCAGCAGCTGCAGGCCGTCCGCAAGGAGCTGGCCGAGCTGAACGGCGACCCGGAGGACGAGGCGGACGACTACCGTTCCCGCGTCGAGGCCGCCGACCTGCCCGAGAAGGTGCGCGAGGCCGCCATGAAGGAGGTCGAGAAGCTGGAGCGGTCCAGCGACGCGTCCCCCGAGGGCAGCTGGATCCGCACCTGGCTCGACACCGTCCTGGAACTGCCGTGGAACACCACGACCCAGGACGCCTACGACATCCCCGGCGCGCGGGCGGTGCTGGACGCCGACCACGCGGGGCTGGAGGACGTCAAGGAGCGCATCACCGAGTACCTGGCCGTGCGCAAGCGCCGCACCGACCGCGGTCTCGGGGTCGTCGGCGGGCGCCGCGGCGGCGCGGTGCTGGCCCTGGTGGGCCCGCCCGGTGTCGGCAAGACCTCGCTCGGCGAGTCCGTGGCCCGCGCCATGGGACGGAAGTTCGTGCGCGTCGCGCTCGGCGGCGTCCGCGACGAGGCGGAGATCCGCGGCCACCGGCGCACCTACGTCGGTGCGCTGCCCGGCCGCCTGGTGCGCGCCATCAAGGAGGCCGGGTCCATGAACCCGGTGGTCCTGCTGGACGAGATCGACAAGGTGGGCTCCGACTACCGCGGCGACCCGGCCGCGGCCCTGCTGGAGGTCCTGGACCCGGCCCAGAACCACACCTTCCGGGACCACTACCTGGAGGTCGAACTGGACCTCAGCGACGTGGTGTTCCTCGCCACCGCCAACGTCCTGGAGGCCATCCCCGAGCCGCTGCTGGACCGGATGGAACTGGTGCGGCTGGACGGATACACCGAGGACGAGAAGGTCGTCATCGCGCGTGACCACCTGCTGCCGCGCCAGCGCGAGCTGGCCGGGCTCGGCGAGGACGAGGTCGCCGTCGACGACGCGGCCCTGCGCAAGCTGGCCGGGGAGTACACCCGCGAGGCGGGCGTGCGCACCCTGGAGCGGTCGATCGCCCGCATCCTGCGGAAGGTCGCGGCCAAGCACGAGCTCGGCGAGCGCGAGCTGCCGTTCACGGTGACCCCGGAGGACCTGCGGGACCTCATCGGGCGTCCGCACCACGTGCCGGAGTCCGCGCAGGACCCGCAGGAGCGGCGCACCGCGGTGCCGGGCGTGGCCACGGGCCTGGCGGTGACCGGCGCGGGCGGCGACGTCCTCTACATCGAGGCGTCGCTGGCCGATCCGGAGACCGGCGGCAGCGGGCTGCAGCTCACCGGGCAGCTGGGCGACGTGATGAAGGAGTCGGCGCAGATCGCGCTCTCCTTCCTGCGCTCGCACGGCGCCGAACTGGAGCTGCCGGTCGGCGACCTGAAGGAGCGCGGCGTCCACATCCACGTCCCCGCGGGCGCGGTCCCGAAGGACGGCCCGAGCGCGGGTGTCACCATGACCACCGCGCTGGCCTCGCTCCTGTCGGGGCGCCGGGTCCGTACGGACGTGGCGATGACCGGCGAGGTGTCGCTGACCGGGCGGGTGCTGCCCATCGGCGGCGTCAAGCAGAAGCTGCTGGCCGCGCACCGCGCCGGGATCACCACCGTCGTGATCCCCAAGCGGAACGAGGCGGACCTGGACGACGTCCCCGCCGAGGTCCTGGAGAAGCTGGAGGTCCACGCGGTCTCGGACGTCCGGCACGTGCTGAAGCTGGCCCTGGAGCCCGCCGTCACCGGTGCGGACACGGGCACGGACGCGGACACGGACTCCGGCCTGGAGACCTCGGTCGCGGCGTGAGTGAGGCCCCGACCGGGTGAGAGAAGAGAGCGGCCCCTCCCATGCGCCTGGGAGGGGCCGCTCCCGCGTGCGCGGGGGCCGGGCGTGGGGTGGGGGAATGACACCGTCCGCGCACGTGCCCCTGGTCACGTCGTTGATCCACGTCTGCGAAATACTGGGGGCGCTGCACATACGGCGGCGCCTGAAGCGAATTTTCCATCCTGAAAGCGGGTGACCGCGTGGCCGAGACGGCCGGGTCCCACGGAGGTGCCGACCCTGTGATGGAGGCGCTCGAACGCGAACTGACCGTCCTGTTCCGGCGGGCCAGGGCCTCCCAGGGCGAGATGGCCCGCGAGGTGCACCCCGAACTCGAACCCGCGGCGTACGGGCTGCTCGCCCGGCTCGCCGAGACCGGGCCGCAGCGGGCGACCGTCCTGGCCGGGTACTTCGGGGTCGGCAAGGCGACGATGAGCCGCCAGCTGCGCGCCCTGGAGGAACTCGGGCTGATCCTCCGCGAGCCGGACCCGGCGGACGGCCGGGCCTTCCTCGTCCAGCTGACCGCGGAGGGCGAGGCCCGATTCACCCGCGTGCGCCTCGCGCGGCGGGCCCGCTACGTCAGCCGGCTGAGCGGCTGGGACCGTGTGGAGCTGTCGGAACTGGCGCGGTTGCTGGCTCAGCTGAACGACGCGCAGGAAGGTGCGTGACGCTGCGCTGGGCTTGTGCCGGTGCGGGTGCCGGTGCGGGTGTTTTCGGGTGCGGGTGGGGTGGGGCTGGTCGCGCGGTTCCTCGCGCCCCTTTGGGGGCGGTGGTTAGGGCCGGCAGCGTGTGAGCGCCGTGCCGGTGGGGTGGGGCTGGTCGCGCAGTTCCTCGCGCCGCCCCCGTGGGGTGTCGTGGCTAGAGCTCAACGAAGATCGCGGTGGCGTCGTCGCTCCGCTTGCCGCGGGGGAAGCGGGTGCCGGCCGGGTCGGCGGACTCCGCGAGGCGGACCCGGCGGACGAGTTCGTCGGGTCCGGACTTGCGCAGCAGGGCGAGCAGGCCAGGGCGGTCGGTCTCGCCGAAGACGTCGGCGAGGCGGGTCGCCCCGTCGGTGAGTGCGGCGATCGCGCGCACCGACGACCGCGGCCGCACGCCGGTGACGGCGCGGGCCGCCACCCCCGGGTCCGCCGCGGCCGTGAAGAAGCCTCCCTCGGCGTTGCGGAGCGCCTCGACGGCCTCGACGTACGCCGCCGCTGCCCGCGTGCGCTCCGCGCTCCCCCGCGGCAGCGCACGGACGGCGGCGCGCAGGGCGGGCACCGGATCGGGCAGGTGGTCCAGGCGGTCGTCGAAGACGGCGTGCACCGCGCCGGAGGCGTCCTCGATGAGCAATTCCGAGTCGGATAGCACCAGATGCTCCACGCTGTCCGCATTCCACCGGACCGCCACGACCGTCGCCTGGGGGGTGCGCCGGTGATAAAGGTCACAGGTTTCGCGGTGCGTGTCGGCGGTCCGGGCGATGGCCTGCGCGAGACACTCCGCGAGCGGCGGCGCCGCGTGCGAAACGGACAGTTCGATCATGGAACCGCCCAGCTCGGAGACGTACCAGGGCACTGAGTGGCGGCATCCGGTGGGGCCGTCGGGCGGGGTGACACCGTCCAGCAGGATCAGTGAACCGCCGCCGCCTGACGCGGGCACGGCGATCGCCGCGAAGTCCTCGTTCGGGCGATCGGGGGTGCCGGGCTCCGTGGCCGTCTCGACGCGCATGCGTCCAGTGTGCGGCACCGGCTCGCGCGGCCTGTTCGAACCCCGGCGGGGGCCCGCCGAGGGGCCCGGGCCGTGAAGGCGCGCATCCTGCCAGGACCGCGCGGAGGACGCCAGTTGCCCGCCGATCCGGTCGGTGAACCCGCGAGTAACGATCCCGCGCGGGAGTTGAACGTCAACTTGTCGGTGCGATTCACTCGTTCGGGTGTCGAGGTGAGGGACGCACATCTGCATTCCGGGTCGGCCTGAGATGGTCGGGACGATGCCGGGAAGAGGCCAGACGTTGCCGTGCTCGGCGCTCGGCCGATGTGTCGTCATCTCGGGACAACTGGACCAGGCAGACGGGATGGCGAGCACCGGTGCGAACACGACGTAACCCGCGGACCAAGCGCGTGCGGCAGAGACTGCTCGGTGCTCTGCTGATCTGCGCCGTCACCGTTCTGGCCGCCTCCGCTCCGGGGGTGGCGACCGCCGTACGGGACCTCGCGGAGTCCCAGCGACTGCTCGGCATGGCCCGGCTGCAGGCGCAGGCGGTCTCCCTCAGCCACGTGCTGGCCGACGAGCGCGACGACACGGCGGTGCTCGTCGCCACCGGGCGGTCCGCCGGGGACGGCACGGGCGGCTCCGCTCCGGAGAAGGAGCGTGCCGACCGGCAGATCGAGGAATTCCGCGCCGCCGCCGCGGACGCCGACACCGCCGACGCCCCGGCTTTCGCCGCCGCGCTCACCGAGGCCGACCGCCGGCTCGCCGAACTGCCCGCGATCCGGCAGAAGGCGCACTCCGGGCCCGGCGGCGCCGTCGCCGCCGTCATGGCCTACCAGCCCTCCATCGACGCGCTGAACGGCGTGGGCGCGGCCGTCGCCAGGTCACTGCCCGCCCGCGGCGCCTCCGCCGACACCACCGCGCTGCCCTTCCTCGCACGCGCCGTCGACCAGGCCTCGTTCCAGCGCGGACTGCTGGTCGGCGCGCTCGCCGCGGGCGGCCCGCAGGCCGAACCGGTGGGCGCCGCGCAGACCGCGGCGGTGGGCGAGCGGACG
This sequence comes from Streptomyces sp. NPDC088354, assembly GCF_044753585.1. Classification (NCBI taxonomy): domain Bacteria; kingdom Bacillati; phylum Actinomycetota; class Actinomycetes; order Kitasatosporales; family Streptomycetaceae; genus Streptomyces; species Streptomyces sp. NPDC088354. The sequence continues at coordinate 53,775 of NZ_JBIVNJ010000012.1, forward strand.
GCACTGGCCGACTTCCGCGCCGCCGCGTCGTCCGCCGCGGAGGAGCAGTACGAGCAGACCGTCACCGGCTCCGACGTGTCCACCGCCGAACGGCAGCTGAAGACGCTGCTGGACGCGGGGTCGCTCTCGGCCGACGACCAGAAGCTCACGTCCTCCTCCGCGCAGTCCGCGCTCTCCGCGCGGATCGACCTGATGCGCGGGGTCGAGTCCTCCCTCGCCGCGGCCTCCGCCGACCACCTCGCCGCGCTGCGCTCCGACGACGTCACCGGCCTCGAACTCCACGTCGCGCTGGCCGGCGTGTGCTTCCTGCTGGTGCTCGCCACCTGCGTCTCCACCGCCCGCTCGATCACCCGGCCCGTCGCCGCGCTCAACCGTTTCGCACGCGGTGACGTACCGGCCGACGAGCAGGTCAAGGCCGTCGGCTCGGACGAGTTCGCGGCGGTGGCCCGCGCCGTCAACGCGCTGCGCGCGCAGACCGCGGGCCTGCACGACCGGGTCGCCGGGCAGGACGCCGAGTACACGCGGGTGCAGGGCGTGCGCGACGCGCTCGCCGCCGAACGCGACCTGCTGCGCAGCCGGCAAGAGGAACTGACCGCCGAACTCGCCACCCTGCGCGGCAGCGTCGGCGCCACCTATGTGAACCTCACCCTGCGCACGCTCGGCCTGGTCGAGCGGCAGCTCACGCTCATCGAGAAGCTGGAGGAGCTGGTCCACGACCCGGACGAGCTCGCCCAGCTGTTCCGCCTGGACCACCTGGCCACCCGGATGCGCCGCAACAGCGAGAACCTGCTGCTGCTCGCGGGCACCGAGCACGGCCACGCGCACCCCCGGCCGGTCCCGCTGGTGGACGTGGCCCGCGCCGCGGTCTCCGAGATCGAGACGTACGAACGGGTCCGCATCCAGCAGCTGCCCGCCGGCCGGATCGCCGGGTTCGCCTCGGACGACCTCAGCCACCTCGTCGCCGAACTGCTGGAGAACGCCACCACGTTCTCGCCGCCGGAGACCGAGGTGCAGCTGTCCGGCTGGATGCTGGAGAACGGCGAGCTGATGCTGTCCGTCGAGGACGAGGGCATCGGCCTCCCGGCCGCCCGGCGGGAGGAGCTCAACGACCTTCTGGCACAGGCCGATCCGGCCGCGCCGGCCTCCGAGGCCACCGGCATGGGCGCGTACGTGATAGCCCGGCTCGCCGCCCGGCACGGCATCCGCGTCCAGTTGCGCGACGCCAAGCACGGCGGCACGACCGCGGTCGTGGTCGTCCCCGCCTCGCTCACCGCGCCCGCGGAGGACCCGGAAGGACCGCAGACCCCGGTCGAGGCCGCGGTCGCAGGGGAGCCGTGGCAGCCGCGCGCGGCCCGGACCCGGTCCGCCCCGCTGCCGGCCCCGCGCGAGGAGCGGGACGGACTGTCGGCGGGCCAGGAGGCGGGGGAGCCCGCGGCCGAGGGGGACGGCGCCGGGCACGAACCGATCGAGCACGCCCGCGCCGACCAGCCGGTACCCGCGCCCGCGCCCGCGCCGGTGCCGGCGCCCGCCTCGGACAGGACGCCGCTGACCGCCAAGGGACTGCCTCAGCGCGTCCCGCGCGCCACCGGCCTGTCGGGCGAGCCCCAGGTCCGGGACGCCCGCCAGGGGAGGGCGGTGGACCCGGAGGAACTGCGGCGCAAGCTCGGTGGCTTCGCCCAGGGCCTGCGCGAGGGGCGGGCGGACGCGGACGCCGAGACACGCGAGATCCGGCGCGACACGGACGCGCCCCAGGGGACGCCCCAGGGGACGAGGGAAACAGCGGAAGAGAAAGTCAGCTCGGGGGGACCACAACAAGTCGAAGCCGAAGGCGTCGAGGAGGCACGCGGTTGATGTCGGCCAGAACGGACACCCAGAGCGAGCGGGACCTGAGTCACGAGGCACGCAACCTCCAGTGGCTGCTGCGCAATTTCGTGGACGACGTGCCGGGCGTCCGCTCCGTGGCCGTCGTCTCGTCGGACGGACTGCTGCTGCTGAACTCCGAGTCGGACGAGCCCGACGCGCCGGACGATCCGGCCGGTGCCGCGGACGCGTCCGGGCAGTCCGCCGACGATGACGACGACACCGCCGCGGGACCGCCCAAGGGCCCGGCCGGCACCTTCGCCGACCTGGCGACGGTGGTCTCCGGCATCGCCTCCCTCACCGACGGCGCCGCGCGCCTGATGGAGGGCGGCGGGGTCCGGCAGACGGCGGTCGCGATGGAGAACGGCAGCGTGTTCGTGATGTCGATCAGCGACGGCTCGCTGCTGGGCGTCCACGCGGACGCCGAGTGCGACATGAGCATCGTGGCGTACCACATGGCCCTCTTCGTCGGCCGGGCCGGCCATGTGCTCACCCCGCAGCTCCGCACGGAGTTGCGGCAGGCGATCGAAGGAGCCCGCTGATGCCCCGGCACGCCGCGGCGCTCCCGGTCCGCGGCGCCGGACGGCGCTCCGCCCGGGTGCGCCCTTACGCGCTGACCGGTGGCCGCACGTCCTTCGGGCACGTGCTGCTCGTCGAGACCTTCGTGGCCACGATCGACGGTGCGCAGGAGCGCCGCGAACTGACCTCCGGGGGCTGGGCGGAGCGCGTGATGCCGGAGATGCGCGCCATCGTCGAGCTGTGCCGCCGGATGCGCTCGGTCGCCGAGATCTCCGCGCTGCTGCGCATGCCGCTGGGCGTCGTCCGCGTGCTGCTCAGCGATTTGGCCGATCAGGGAAGGATCCGTGTGTACGGGACCGGGCACGGGCCCGGCACCCCCGATCGCGCGCTGCTGGAGAGGGTGCTCGGTGGACTTCGCAGGCTCTGAGATGACGTCGGTGGCGGAGGAAGAGGGCCTGCAGGAGTGGCAACTGGACGTGAGTCGCGCGCCCACCTCAACCAAGATCGTCGTGGCGGGCGGTTTCGGCGTGGGCAAGACCACGTTCGTCGGCGCGGTCTCCGAGATCACCCCGCTCACCACCGAGGCGGTGATGACCCGGGCCAGTGAGGACATCGACGACCTCGGGTCGACCCCGGACAAGAAGACGACCACGGTGGCGATGGACTTCGGCCGCATCACGCTGGACCGGGAGCTGGTGCTGTACCTGTTCGGCACGCCCGGCCAGCAGCGGTTCTGGTTCATGTGGGACGACCTGGTGCGCGGCGCGATCGGCGCGGTGGTGCTGGCCGACACGCGGCGGCTGGCGGACGCCTTCCCGGCGCTGGACTACTTCGAGACCAGCGGGCTGCCGTACGCGGTGGCGGTGAACCAGTTCGAGGGCACCACCGCGTACGACGAGATCGACGTCCGTGAGGCGCTGGCCGTACCGGACGAGGTCCCCGTGCTGATCTGCGACGCGCGCGACCGCGCGTCGGTGATCCAGGTGCTGCTGGCCCTGGTCAAGCAGGCCCTGGTCGCCCACCCGGAGTAGCAGCCCCGCGGCGGTTGCTCCCGCGGGCGGGCGCCGCCGCAATCCCGACCCACCTCACCCCATTCAGCAGCACCGTACGAGAGAGCGTGCCGTCTTGCGCAGAATACTGATCGTGGGGGCCGGGCAGTCCGGCCTCCAACTGGCCCTGGGGCTGCAGGCCCAGGGCTACGAGGTCACCGTCATGTCCAACCGCACGGCGGACGAGATACGCGAGGGGCGTGTCATGTCCACCCAGTGCATGTTCGACACCGCTCTCGGCCACGAGCGCGACCTCGGCGTCAACTTCTGGGAGGACCGGGCCCCGCGGATCGAGGGCCTGGGCGTCTCGGTCGCCGCCCCCGACGGATCCCGTCCGATCGACTGGGTCGGCCGGCTCGACGGGTACGCCCAGTCCGTCGACCAGCGCGTGAAGATGGCCGGCTGGCTGGAGACCTTCGGCCGGCGCGGCGGAAAGCTGGTCGTCCACGGCGTCACCGTCGGCGACCTGGACTACTTCTCCCGCGCCTACGACCTGGTGCTGGTCGCGGCCGGCAAGGGCGAACTCGTCTCGCTGTTCGGCCGGGACGCCGCCCGCTCCCCGTACGACAGCCCCCAGCGCGCGCTGGCCGTCGCCTATGTGCACGGCCTCGGCCCGCGGCCGGAGCACCCGGACTTCCACGCGGTGCGGCTCAACATGGTCCCGGGAGCCGGTGAGCTGATCGTCATCCCGGCGCTCACCACCTCGGGCCCCTGCGACATCCTGTTCTGGGAGGGGCTGCCCGGCGGCCCGCTCGACGTCTTCGCCGACGTGAAGGACCCCGCGGAGCACCTGCGCATCACGCTGGACCTGATGAAACGTCACCTCCCGTGGGAGTACGACCGGGCCCGCGACGTCGAACTGACCGACGCCGGCGGCACCCTGGCCGGCCGCTTCGCCCCGATCGTCCGCCACCCGGTCGCCGAGCTGCCCTCGGGCGGCCTCGTCCTCGGCGTCGCGGACGTCGTGGTCGCCAACGACCCCATCACGGGCCAGGGGTCCAACAGCGCGTCCAAGTGCGCCGCCGCCTACCTCGCGGCGATCGTCGAGCACGGCGACGAGCCCTTCGACCGCGCGTGGATGGAGTCCGCCTTCGCCCGCTTCTGGTCCACCGCGGAGCCGGTCACCAAGTGGACCAACGCCCTCCTCGGCCCCCCGCCGGAGCACATCCTCGGCCTGATCGGCGCGGCCGGCCAGTTCCCGGCGGTCGCCGACCGCTTCGCGAACGGCTTCGACGACCCGTCCGACTACGAGTCGTACTTCTACGACCCCGAGAAGACCGCCGCCTACCTGGCCTCGGTCGCCGGCGCGTGAGCGTCCCCGGCCGCTGAGACCCACGGGCCGCCGGCGCGGGCGAACACGCCGGCGGCCCTGACCGGAACGAGGCCCTGTGCAGGCCCGCCCGTGGTGGACGGTGCCGGCCGACTCCCTCCACGATCCGAGCACAGCACCCGTCCCGCCCCGATGAGCTGCCATGATCTGCCGAGGCGGCGCAGCGGAACGCGGTGTGCCGGGAGGACAGAAGGTGCGGTGGATGGACGCCGGCGAGATACCCCTGGTGCTCGTGCCCGGTCTCATGGCGGCGGGGGCACTCATCGGTGCGGGCTTCACCGTGCGCTCGTGGCACCGCACTCGAGCCGTGCTGCGTGACGGGCAGCGCGTGCCCGCCCGCTGCGTCCGGATCTCCACGCGGGTGAGCGGCGACGGGGAGAACGGCACGTCCTCACGCCAGCGTTACGTCCTGGAGTACGCGGTCCCCGCGGGCGCCACGCACCGGATCGACGAGGGGACGTTGCCGTCCACGACGTGCGAAGGCGACATGGTCACCGTGGCCTACGACACCCGACGACCCGGCCAGGGCGTGGTCGTGCCGCCGGACGGCGGAACGGGAGGCGTGGGCGCGGCTGTTCTCGTCGCGTTCCTGCTCGTCTTCGCCGTCGGAGCGCTGGTTTTCGCCCACAGCGCGGCCGGCAGCTTCGACGACGGCGACATGAACGCCCCGTTCGGGGACAGCGGGATCTCCGTGCTCGCACCGGGAACCGCGTGAGTCCGAGCGTTCGGGCCGCCGCGGCGCACCGGCCGCGGGCGTCGGTCAGCGGGCGAGGAACGGGACGAGTGCCGCCAGGAGTTCGGTGGGCGCGTCCAGCGGGATGAGGTGGGCCGCCGCGGGGAATTCGACCAGGGCGGCGCCGGGGATCTCGGCGGCGTAGCGGCGGGCGATGTCCTGGAAGTCGGCGACGTCGAGGCGCCCGAAGCCGACGAGCGTGGGAACGGTGATCGTGGCGACGTCGCGGTCCGTACCGCCCTCGGAGTGCTGCCCGACGGTCTCCTGATGGGTCAGTGCGATCCGCATCGGGTCGCGCAGTCGGTCGGCGAGTCCCGGGGCGACGTCCTCCCAGCCGCGGCTGGGACCGCGCAGCCACATGTCCATGTTGACCGCGACTGCGGCGTCCAGGTCTCCTGCGGCGAGAGCCGCCGTCTCGGCCTCGTCGTAGGCGACCATCTCCGCCGACCAGTCGTATCCGCGCCATGGCGGGGCGAGCATGGTCAGCGAGTGGACGCGGTCGGGGTGGGTGAGGGTGAAGTCCGCGGCCACGCGGCCGCCCCAGGAGGCGCCGACGATCCGGACCCGGTCGTGACCGAGGTGGTCCAGGAGGCGGAGCAGGTCGTCGGTCTCGCTGAACGGGCCGGTCGGCGGCGGGGACTGGCCGAAGCCGCGCAGGTCGTACCGGACGACGGTGTGCCGCTCCGCGAGGGCGGGCGCCACCGCGTCCCACATGCGGTGGTCGGCGACGCCGGCGTGCACGAGGACGACGGGTGGGCCTTCGCCGGTGACGGTGCAGAAGAGATGGCCGAGATGATCACTGAGTATGGGCATCCGTGGATACTCGCAGGTCGGCGCCGCACGGGCCACCGAATTGCCGTCGGGCCCCGGGCCGTTCCCGTGCAGCGGCCCCGGACCCGATCCGGACCCGGGCGGTCAGCCGGCGACGTCGACCACGATCTTGCCCGCCGTGGCGCCGTGTTCGACGGCGGCGTGCGCCTCGGCGGCCGTGGCGAGGGTGAACCGCCGGGGGTCGACCCGCGGCCGCAGGGCTCCGGCCGCGACCAGGGCGGCAGCCTCGCGGAGGACCTCGCCGTGGTGCTCGCGCCCCCGGCCGGTCAGCAGGGGCAGCAGCGTGAAGACGCCTGAGTAGCTCGCGCCGCGGAAGGACAGCGGCGCGAGGCTGTGGGTGCCCCAGCCCAGCGCGGTCACCACGTGGCCCGTGTAGGTGCGTACGGCGGTGAACGACGCGTCGAGCGTCTCGCCGCCCACCGTGTCGTACACGATGTCGAAGCCCTCGCCGCCGGTGTGCTCGGCGACGTAGTCCTCGACCGGGGTTGCCGTGCGGTCGATCGGGGTGGCGCCGAGGTCCGCGATCGTCCGCAGGCTGTGCGGCGCCCCGGTGGCGAAGACCCGCGCGCCGCGGGCGTGCGCGAGCTGCACGGCGACATGCCCGATGCCGCCGGCGCCGCCGTGCACCAGCACCGTGTGGCCCTCGCGCACGCCCGCCCGGTCCACCAGGCCCTCCCAGGCGGTGACGAAGACCAGCGGCAGGGCGGCGGCCTCGCGCATGCTCAGGGCGGCGGGCTTGCGGGCCAGCAGCCGGGCGTCGACGGCCGCGTACTCCGCGAGGGATCCCTGCACGTCCCCGACGCCGCCGGTGAGCCCGTAGACCTCGTCGCCCGGGGCGAAGCCGGTGACGTCCGGGCCGACCGCCTCGACCACGCCGGCCAGGTCCAGGCCCAGCACGGCGGGCAGCCGGCTGCGGGCGTGGGCGGCCTTCCCGGCCCGGATCTTGGTGTCCAGCGGGTTCACCCCACTGGCCTCGACCCGGACCAGCACCTGGCCGGGGCCGGCCACCGGAACCGGGAGCTCGCCCAGGGCCAGGGGGCCGCCGAACCGTTCCAGCACCACCGCGCGCATGGCGGACATGATTTCTCCAATCGAACAGACAGGTCTGTTTCATTGTGTCGGAAGGACGCCCTCGTCCACGGTGTGGACGAGGGCGGAAGGGGTCAGACGGCCGGCGGGCAGGCCCGCTCGACGACGGCGCGTGCCGCGGCCTTGGCGGCGGTCGGCATGGCGGGGTCCTGCTCCAGCTTGCCCGCCGCGAGTGTTCCGTCGATCAGCAGCGTGAGCTGCAGGGCGAGCCCGTCGGGGTCGACGGCCCCGGCGGCTCCGGCGAGGCCGCGCACCCACGCGCGGACGGTCCGCTTGTGCTCGGCGGTCACCTCGTGCGGCAGGCTGCCCGGCTCGCTCTCGGCGGCGGCGTTGATGAACGGGCAGCCGTGGAAACCGTGCCGCCGGTACGCCGCGTCGACCGCGTCGAACAGGCCCACCAGTTGCTCGCGGGCGTCGTCGCCGGCCGCCAGCGCGGCGGCGCGCAGCTTGCCCCGCCAGGAGTCGTCGACCCGGCGCAGATAGGCGGCGGCCAGCTCGTCCTTGGAGGGGAAGTGCACGTACAGCGTCGACTTGGCCACGCCCGACTCCGCGATGATGCGGTCGACGCCCACGCCGCGCAGCCCGTGCGCCGAGAACAGCTCCTCGGCCGTCGTCAGGATGCGCTCGCGCGCCGGGAGGCGTTTGACCGTGGCGGGCATGCCGATCACCTGGTTCTGCCGGGGGCCCGGCGGGCCCGTCGCGGCAAAACTAACAGACAGGTCTGTCCGATGCGCCGTGACGCCGGTCACGCGGCAGGCGGTGAGCGGCGAGCCGCGGGCGGTCGTGCGGACGCGGGCCCGTCAGGAGCCCGTGCTGCCGCCCTGGGAGGCCCGGTCCTTCGCCGTGTCGGGAGCGGTCGGCGAGACGTAGTGCCTCATCGACGGCTCGTCGGAGTCGGGGCGGACGGCCCCGAGGATCGGGTTGGCGGCGATGGGGGAGATCTTGACGACGCTGCCGGGGCGGGGCGCCTGGATGACCAGGCCGTTGCCGATGTAGATCGCCACGTGCGTGGCGCCGGGGAAGTAGATCACGAGGTCGCCGGGGCGCAGCAGGTTGAGCGGGATGTGCGGCAGTTGCTTCCACTGCTCCTGGCTGGTGCGCGGGATGGGGGTTCCCGCGTGCAGCCAGGCCTGCGAGGTCAGCCCTGAGCAGTCGTACGCCTTCGGGCCCTCGGCGCCCCAGATGTAGGGCTTGCCGATCTGCGCGTAGGCGAAGCTCAGCGCGCTGTTGCCGACCTTGGACGGTGCGAGCGAGAGGCTGCCGAGCTGCCCCGATCTCAAGAACGCCTCCTGGGCCCGGTCGATGCCCTGTTCCTCGAGGCGCTGCAGATCGGCGAGCTGGGTGCCGGTGAGGCCGGCGAGGATCTGCTCGACGGTCGCGAGCTGCTTCTCGATCTCCTCCTTGGCGTCGCGCTGCCGGTCCGCGAGTTGCAGCGAGCCGTCCAGCGCGTGCTGCTGGGCGCGGCTGAGCGCGGCGATCCGCTTCTCGCCGTTCTCCAGCTGCGCGACCAGTTCGGCCTGGCTGCCGGCCGCGCGGTCGAGCATGTGGCTCTGGGTGAAGGCGTCCTGCGGGTCGCCGCTCAGCAACAGGCTGAGGTACGGGGAGACCCCGCCCTCCTTGTACTGCTCGCGGGCGAGTTGCCCTGCCAGGGCGCGGGCGTCGGCCAGCGCGGTGCGCTCCTCGGCGAGCTGGCGGTCCAGGCGGTCGGCCTTGCCGCGGTTCTCGCTGAGTTCGGACTCCGCCTGGTCGTAGGTCTCGGTGGCCTCCTCGGCCCTGAGGTAGAGGTCCTGCAGCCGTTCCAGCAGGACGACCAGGGTCGGGCCGCTGGGATACGGGTCCGCGGGCATCGCGCGCGCGTTCTGCGCGGGCAGTCCGAGGGCCGCGGCGGCCAGCAGCGTCCCGCAGACGAGTGCCCTGCGCACCCACTCCTTGGGCCTGCTTGCTGCTGACATCCCTTCACCTCCGACTGTATTACCGGATGCTTGCCGGTAGATCCTTACATGATCGGGTCGGCTGCGACAGGGTGACCGGGCCGGAACGGGTGGCTCCGTGCGAAGGGGAGCCACCCGTTTCCTCGGTGTCAGCCGAAGAAGGAATCGAAGTTCTTCTGGAATTCCCAGTTGCCGAACTTGTCCCAGTTGATCGACCACGTCATCAGACCGCGCAGATCCGGCCATGTTCCGTGCGGGGTGTACGCGCCGCAGTTGGTCCGCTTGGTGAGGCAGTCGAGCGCTTTGTCGACATCTGCCGGAGTTGTCCATCCGTTGCCCGCGTTGGAGGTCGCGGGCAGTCCGACGGCCACCTGGGAAGGCGCGAGCGCGGGGAAGACGTTGGCCGTGTTGCCCGCCACCGGGAAGCCGGTGAGCAGCATGTCGGTCATCGCGACGTGGAAGTCGGCCCCGCCCATCTGGTGGTACTGGTTGTCCAGGCCCATGATCGGCCCCGAGTTGTAGTCCTGGACGTGGAGCAGGGTCAGGTCGTTGCGCAGCGCGTGGATGACGGGAAGGTAGGCGCCCGCCCTCGGGTCCTGCGCCCCGTTGGGGCCCGGGCCGTAGAACTGGTAGCCGAGCTGCACGAAGAAGGTCTCGGGCGCCATCGTCAGCACGAATCCGCTGCCGTACCTGGCCTTGAGGGTCTTCAGGGCGGAGATCAGGTTGACCACGACCGGTGTGGTCGGGCTCTTGAAGTTGGTGTCACCGGCGTTGAGGGAGAGCGAGTGGCCCTCGAAGTCGATGTCGAGGCCGTCCAGTCCCCAGGTGTCGATGATCCTGGCGACGGAGGAGACGAAGGCGTCGCGGGCGGCGGTCGTGGTCAGCTGCACCTGGCCGTTCTGTCCGCCGATGGAGATCAGCACCTTCTTGCCCTGCGCCTGCTTGGCCTTGATCGCGGCCTTGAAGTCCGCGTCGGACTCCACGTTCGGGCACTCGGACGCGGGGCAGCGGGTGAAGCGGATGTCGCCCGAGGTGGTCGTGGTCGGCTCGCCGAAGGCGAGGTCGATGTAGTCCCAGCTCGCGGGGACGTCGGCCATGCGCAGGTACCCGGAGCCGTTGGCGAAGCTGGAGTGCAGGTAGCCGACCAGCGCATGGGAGGAAGGGCCCGTCGGGGTGTCGGTCGGCGTCGGAGTGGGCGTCGGGGTGTCGGTCGGCGTCGGCGTCGGCGTCGGCGTCGTCGGGCCGCCCGGGCCGGAGAGCGAGACGTCGTCGGCCCAGAATGTGGGCTGGGCGTACCAGCCGTGGACGTAGACGGTCGCGCTGGTCTGGCTCGCCCCGGTCGTGAAGCTGACGCTGAGCTGCTGGTACGCCCCTCCGGTGCCCGGCGTCCAGGTGCTGGTCCCGCCGTCCACGCCGATGTAGACGTAACTGCCCTTCACCTGCGCGGAGTAGGTGTAGGTGGTGCCGGGCGCCACGCTGACCGTCTGCTTGCACTGCGCCGTCCCGGACGGGCCCGGGCTGCCGGCCAGGGCCCAACTGCCGCTCTTCGCCTGGCCGGTGATCGCCTGGGTGGTGCCCGCGTCGCAACTCCAGCCGGTCAGATTGCCGTTCTCGAAACCGCCGTTGACCAGGAACTCGCCCGCGTGCGCGGAGGGCGCGAGGGCGACCAGCCCGCCGATGGCGGCGGTGAGGGCGAGGGTCGCCGTCGCGGCGACGAGGGATCTCATGGGGACCGCTCCTTCGGGGGCGAGGAGATGTGCGCATGACAACCCGCAGCAAACAGGTCTGGACCAATCCTGTCAATGGTCCGGACCGGAAGCGGTACCCGTGTCCCCCGGGAGGGGCCGGGCCGCGACGCCGCTCAGGCGCCCGGCTTCGACCACGGCCAGCGCGGCTTCTCCGGCCGGTTGCCCTCGGGGTCGTAGACGAAGACCCACCGGGTGCGGCGCTGCTCGCGCGTCCCCGGGCTGGGCTCGCGGTGGTAGACGTGCACGACCGGGGCCGCGCCGTCCGGTTGCGGCACCGGCACCTCGTACACCTTCGGGGGCTGTCCGGTGATGCCGGTCAGCACCCCCAGCACGCGGCCGTCCAGCGGCCCCCCGACGAATTCCGTGTCCTCATGCCTCACGGGGTCAGAGTAGGCCCTCGGACGGGGCCCGTGTTCAGGGAATGGCAGGTGGGAGCAGATGTGCGACGGCCTGTGCGAGCGGCGCGACCCTGCGGGCGAGATCGCCGGCGGGGCTGCCCGGGTTCTCCCTGCCCAGCGCGGCCAGCGCGACCCCGGCGGTCTCCTGGTCGGTGGTGGAGCTGACCAGCAGCAGTGCCGTGAAGTGGTCGACCAGCCACCGCCGCAGCTCGTGGGCCGGCGGCTGCTTGCCCTCGTCGAGCCAGGTCAGCGACACCGCCTCCACGCTCGCGATCCACGAACGCACCATCATCGCCAGCCGCGGGCCCGGTGCCGGTGCGCCCAGGTGCATGAGGATCTGCTCGGCGGCGCTGCGCCGCACCTCGTCCACGATGGCGCCGGTGCGGCTGGTCTCGGCGACGCTGCCGCCGCGCAGCAGGGCGGAGTACGCGGCGTCGTGCTCGTCCACGTACGACAGGTAGCGGTCCAGCGCGTTCGACAGGCGCTGGGTCATCTCGCCCGCGGCGGGTTCCACGAAGCAGTCCCGCAGCTCGTCGGCGGCATTGCGCATGGCGGCCTCGTACAGCTGCTGCTTCCCGCCGGGGAAGTAGCGGTAGACCAGGGGGCGGGAGACGCCGGCGGCGGCGGCCACGTCGTCGACCGAGACGTCCTCTGGGCGGTGGTGCCCGAAGAGGTCCACGGCGGCGGCGAGCAGCTGGGTACGGCGCTGCTCGACGCTCAGCCGGCGGTAGGCGGGGGCGGCGGGCGCCGGCGTCGAACTGCCGTTCATGACGGCCAGCGTATCCGGCCCGCCCGCCGTCCTACCCGAGAAGACCCGAGCTGCGCCACATCCGGCGTACCCCGGGGCCCTCGAACATGCCGACGTCCTCCAGGAAGTCCATCAGCTTCCTCGCCGCCTGCCGCATCACGTCGCGGCGGTGCGGGCTGGTGCGGGCCAGTCCGGCGGCGTACCGCGGGTCCAGCCCCACCGACGCGTACACCTGCGGGCTGATCAGCGACCGGGCGATGACCCGGGCGGCCTCGGCGGAGGCGATCCGGGTGAGGGCCAGCTCCCAGCGCGGCGCCGTGGCCATCTGCCGGCGCAGTTCCTCGCGGGCGTAGCGGATGTGCCGGGCCTCCTCGACCACGTGGATGCGGGTCACGCCGCGGGTCAGCGGCTGCACGCGCTCGTCCGGGAAGGTCAGGCGCTGCATCCAGTCGAGGATCTCCTCGGCCAGCAGGGTGCCGGTGAAGGCGCCGGGCGTGGTGGAGACGGTCTTCAGCACCCGGCCGAGGTTGTGGTCCAGCCTCGTCGGCCGGTAGACGGGCGTGCCGAGCCGGGTCACCAGCCGGGCGAACATCTTCGAGTGGCGGCACTCGTCCGCGATCTCGGTCAGCGCGTAGCGCACGTGCTTGCTGGTGGGGTCCAGGTCGTAGGAGTGCCGCAGCAGCAACTGCATGAGGATGATCTCGAACCAGATGCCGATCGAGGCCAGCGAGGCCGCTTCGTGCCTGCTCAGCTCGATCCGCTGCTCCTGCGGCATGTGCTTCCACAGCGGGGTGTCGTACAGCGAGCACAGCTCGGGCGGCCAGAACCACCCGCCCTCCTCGAAGGGGGCGTCCCAGTCGAGCTCGGTGTCCGGATCGAAGGAGTGCTTCGCGGAGGCGTCGAGCAGCCGCTCCGCCACTTTTTCTCGCGTTGCAAGAGGGGTGCCAGCGGTCATGCTCTTATGAGACTGTGTGTCAGCAAGCTCGTCAAGAGTCGAGGAGGCGCCAATGACGTCGCAGGACCACCTGTGGGAGATCCCGGCCTCCGGAGCCGCCCGCTTCTCCTGGGAGTACGACGACGGGCGCGACCGGCTGCTCGCCCTCTACCAGAAGGGCAAGGACAAGCAGTGGGACGCGGTGACCCGCATCGACTGGGAGATCGACGTCGACCCGTACGACCCGCTCGGCGTCCCGGACCAGAACCTGACCGTCTACGGCACGTCCCACTGGGACAGGATGTCCGAGCAGAACAAGCGCGACCTGCGCCGCGCCTACGCCTCCTGGCAGTTCAGCCAGTTCCTGCACGGCGAGCAGGGCGCGATGGTGTGCGCCGCCCGCATCGTGGAGTCCGTCCCCGACCTCGACGCGAAGTTCTACTCCGCGACCCAGACCATGGACGAGGCCCGGCACGCCGAGATCTACTCGCGCTTCCTGCGCGAGAAGGTCGGCATGGTCTACCCGATCAACGACTCGCTCCAGGCGCTGCTCGGCGACACCCTGCGCGACTCCCGCTGGGACATGCCCTACCTCGGCATGCAGGTGCTCATCGAGGGCCTGGCCCTGGCCGCGTTCGGCATGCTCCGCGACACCACCGACAAGCCGCTGCCCAAGCAGATCCTCGCCTACGTCATGCAGGACGAGGCCCGCCACGTGGCCTTCGGGCGGATGGCGCTGCGCGACCACTACCGGCAGCTGTCCGATGCCGAACTGCGCGAGCGCGAGGAGTTCGTCATCGAGGGCTGCTACCTCATGCGCGACCGGCTGCGCGGCGCCGAGGTGCTGGAGGACTTCGGCATCCCGCGCCAGGAGGCCGAGGAGCTGAGCGAGCGGTCGGAGTACCTCCAGCTCTTCCGGAGACTGCTGTTCAGCCGCATCGTGCCGTGCGTGAAGGACATCGGCCTGTGGGGCGAGCGGCTGCAGCGCGCCTACGTCGACATGGGCGTCTTCGAGATGGGCGACTCCAATCTCGACCTGCTCATGGCCCAGGACGAGGAGATCGCCGAGAAGCTCGACGCCGAGCGCTTCGCCAAGGAGGAGGACGCGCGGGTCGCCGAGGTCGCCGATACCATCGCGCTGGGCCGGGAGTGAGCCGGGAGCCAGCCGGGGGGTGAGCCGGGAGGCAGGTGTCGCGGCCGATCCGTACGGTGCGACCTGACCGTCAGCCGCGGCGGCCCAGCACCGCCTCCATCACCGCGCGGGCGACCGGCGCCGCGTTGCCGCCGCCGCTGATGTCCGCGCGGTCGGCCGCGGCGTCCTCCACGACGACCGCGACGGCGACCCGCGCGGGGCCGCCGGCGGAGTCCTTGGCCCAGGCGATGAACCAGGCGAAGGGAGTGCCGCGGTTGTTCTCGCCGTTCTGCGCGGTGCCGGTCTTGCCGCCGACCACGGCGTCCGGGATGGCGGCGTTGCCGCCCGTGCCGGACCGGACCACCTCGGTCATCATGGTCTGCATGTCCCGGGCCACCACCGCGTCCATCACCTGCCCGTAGGCCCGGTCGCCGGTGAGCGCGACCGGCAGGCCGGAGCTGTCGGTGGTGCGCTCCACCAGGTGCGGGTACATCAGCGTGCCGTCGTTGGCGACGGCCGCGGCGACCATCGCCATCTGCAGGGGGGTGGCGCGGGTGTCGTACTGACCGACGGAGGACAGCGCGAGCTGCGCGTCGTCCATACGCCGGTCGAAGACGCTGACCGCGGCGTGCGAGGGGATGCCGAGGGAGTCGTCGTTGAAGCCGAAGGCCTCCGCGGTCTCCCGCATCGCGGTCAGCCCGACGTCGTCGCCCAGCTTGCCGAAGACGGTGTTGCAGGAGATGGCGTACGCGTACAGCAGCGGCGCGTCCTCGCAGTCCTCGGAGTCCGACTCGTTGCGCAGCAAGGTGGTCGAGCCCGGCAGCCGGTACGGGTTGGGCGAGTCGGTCGGTTCCCCGATGTCGGTGATCGTGCCGCTGGTCAGCGCCGCCACGGCGGTCACGGTCTTGAACGTCGAGCCCGGCGGGTACGTCTGCCGCAGCGCCCGGTTGAGCATCGGCTGGTCGCGGTCGGAGGTGAGGGACAGCCACGCCGCGGCGGCCCGCGGACCGGTCCCGGCGATCCGCCCGGGATCGTACGAGGGGGCGCTCACCAGTGCCAGGATCCGTCCCGTCAGCGGGTCCAGGGCCGCGACCGCGCCCTTCTTGCCGGCCAGCGCCTCGTACGCGGCCCGCTGGGCGGCCGGGTCGATGGTGGTGCGGACGTCGCCGCCGGGCTGGGGCTGCCGGGTGATGGCGTTCCACACCGGCAGGGTGGCCAGTTGGGGGGACGTGCCGGACAGGATGGCGTCCTCGGCGGCCTCCAGCAGCGTCGTGCCGTACGTCTGGGAGGCGAAGCCGGTGACGGGCGCGTACAGCGGGCCGTCGGTGTAGGTGCGCTCGTACCCGAGCAGGCCGTCGGTGGGGCGGGAGCCGGTCACCGCGTGCTTGCCGACGAAGATGTCGCCGCGGGGCCGCTCGTAGCGGGCGATGGCCACCCGGCGGTTGGCCGGGTTCTCGTTGTAGGCCGGGGCGCTGAAGACCTGCAGCCGGGTGGCGTTCACCAGCAGCGCGACGAAGAGCAGCATGCAGAAGGCGGCCGCCCGGCGGGCGTGCGGGATCACCCCGGCACCGCCGGGACCGGGCCGGGGACCGGCCGCCGGGCGGTGTCGCTGAGCAGCACCAGCAGCGCGACCATCACCCAGTTGGTGACCACGGAGGAACCACCCTGCGCCAGGAACGGCATCGGCATGCCGGTGAGCGGGATCAGGTCGGTGACCCCGCCCGCGATCACGAAGACCTGCAGCGCCCAGATCGAGGCCAGCCCGATCGCCAGCAGCCGCCCGAACGGGTCACGGATCGCCAGGCCCGCGCGGTAGCCGCGCGCCACGAGCAGCCCGTAGAGCAGGAAGAGCGCGGTCAGCCCGGTCAGCCCCAGTTCCTCGCCCGCGGTGGCCAGCACGAAGTCGGACTTGGCGGCGAAACCGATGAAGACCGAGTGACCCTCGCCCAGGCCCGTCCCCAGCAGGCCGCCGGCGGCGAACGCGAACAGTGACTGCGCGAGCTGCCCCGGCCCCTGACCGGCCTCGATGCTCGCGAAGGGGTGCAGCCAGTCCTGCACCCGGGAGTGCACGTGGGGTTCGAGGGAGCCGACCAGGAACGCCCCGGCGCCGCACAGCAGCAGCCCGATCGCGATCCAGCCGGTCCGCCCGGTCGCGACGTACAGCAGGATCACGAACAGTCCGAAGAACAGCAGGGACGTGCCCAGGTCGCGCTCCACCACCAGCACACCCACGCTGATCGCCCAGACCGCCAGTACCGGCCCGAGCACCCGGCCGGTCGGCAGCTGCAGCCGCCGGAAGCGCCAGATGTGCCGGCCGGTGTACGCCAGCGCGCTGCGGTTGTCCGCCAGGTACGCGGCGAAGAACACCGCGAGCAGCACCTTGGCGAACTCGCCCGGCTGGAAGGACAGTCCGCCGAAGCGGACCCAGAGCTTGGCGCCGTTCACGGCCGGGAAGAGGATCGGCGCGATCATCAGCGCGAGCGCGGCCACCACGCACACGTACGCGTACACGGCCAGCGACCGGTAGTCCCGCAGCCCGAGGACCACCAGGAGGAACAACGCCACGCCGGCCCCGGACCAGACCAGCTGCGCGGGCGCGGCGGTGTCCGGGGTGGACAGGTCCAGACGGTGGATCAGCACCAGGCCCAGGCCGTTGAGCAGCACTGCGATCGGCAGCAGCAGCGGGTCGGCGTACGGCGCCCGCAGACGGACGGTCAGATGTGCCAGCAGCGACAGCGCTCCGAGGGCGGCCCCGTAGCCCGCGGCGCCGGGCGGCAGGGTGCCGTCCCTGGCCAGGCCGACGTCGCAGTAGCCGTACACCGAGATCAGGACGGCCCCGCACAGCAGCCCCAGCTCCACGCCGCGGCGCCGGTGCGGCGGCGCGACGGGCCCGGGCTCCTCCAGGCTCCGCCGGGGGGACTCCCACTCGGGCGAAGCACTGGGGGAGGGCGCACTCATGGGCGAAAGGTATCAAAAGGACATTCCCTTCCCGGCGTCCCGCCTTCCTGTCGTCCCGCCTTCCTGTCGTCCCGCCTTCCCGTGTTCGCGGCGCTGTCGGTGGGGGCCGCTACCGTGACGCCATGACCCACAAGGCGCCGACCTCCTTGTCCGAGCTCCCGTACGCGCATGTGCTGGAGCCCTTCACCGAGCCCCGCCTCTTCGTCGAGGAGCGGTACGACACGCTGCACTTCGCCGGGCTGACCCTCGACGACCAGGACGCGGGCGGCGCCCAGTTCCTCGAGTGCGCCGTCACCGACTCCGTCCTCAACGGCGGCAGCCTGCGCCGGGGGCGGCTCAACGAGGTGTGGCTCCAGGGCGACCGCTTCGTCGGCACCTCGTTCGCCGAGACGAACTGGACGGACGCCACCGCGGACTCGTGCGTCTTCGCCGGGGTCGAGGCCTTCGGGGCGGTGCTGCGGCGCGTGGTGTTCCGCCGCTGCAAGTTCGACTCGGTCAACCTGCGCAGTGCCTCGCTCCACGAGGTCGTCTTCGAGGACTGCGTCCTGCGCGACGTCGACCTCGGCGGCGCGCGGCTCAAGGAGGTCTCCTTCCCCGGCACCCAGCTCGAACGGCTCCGCATCGGCCACGCGCGGTTCGACGCCACCGACCTGCGCGGCACCACCCTGCTCGACATCGCCGACGGCCACGAGTCCCTGCGCGGCGCCGTCATCGGCAGCGCCCAGCTGCTGGACCTCGCCCCGGCCCTGGCGGCCGCCCTCGGCATCGAGGTCCGCGACGACGAGCAGCGCGCACGCCGCTGACCCCGGCACGTGCCCCGGTTCCCGGAGTCGCGGCACGACCGGATCGGCCGGTCCGGGAAGCCCGCGATCGGCCGCGCAGCCGACCGGATGATCGGCGACGCGGGCGTCGCGGCGTCGTGGTCCGGCCGTGCACCCGGGCCTGCCCGTCCCGCCGGGGCGGACGCGTTCGCGTCGACACGGCGAGAAGGCGGCGGCGGAATCCGCGCCACCGCCGGAGAATCGCAGGCATGGGAAAGACCTACGCACGCATCGACGGCCGCCTGCGCGCCTTCATCGAAGAGCAGAAGATCTTCTTCACCGCCACCGCCCCTCTGGCGGGCGACGGCCGGGTCAACCTCTCGCCCAAAGCCCTCGACGGGTCCTTCGCCCTCCTCGACGACCACTCCTTCGCCTATGCCGACCTCGGCGGCAGCGGCGCGGAGACCATCGCCCACCTCCGGGAGAACGGCCGCATCACCTTGATGTGGTGCGCCTTCACCGGGCCGCCGACCATCGTGCGCGTCCACGGGCACGGCGAGGCGGTGCTCCGCGACGACCCCCGCTGGGACGAGCTCGTCCCGTCCTTCTCCGACGACGTCCGCGAGCGGACCGACGTGCGCGCGATCATCGTCGTCACCGCCGAACGCATCAGCGACAGCTGCGGGTTCGCCGTGCCGTACATGGACTTCCGCGAGGAGCGGGACCTGCACACCCAGCGCTTCTCGCGCGAGACCGACGAGTCCTTCAACGACTACTGCGCCGCCAAGCCCTACGTCGGGGTCAGCCTCGACGGGCTCCCCGGCCTCCCGCTCCCGCTGCCTCCGCGGACCTCGTGACGGCCTGAGCCGGCGCGGGTGCGGGGCCCAAGTCGGCGCGGGACGGTGGTGATTGGGGCGCACGAGCGATTCCCGAACGCGCTCTTGCGGCGACAAGATCCCTCTGTCGTACTTGTACGGCCGTATGTCCGGAACCGGAGAGGTGGTCCCCCCATGCCCGTACGGCCCGTACGAGGTCGCCACCGCAGACCCCAGCCGCCCGGCCGCCTCTCGCAGATGTCCGTGGCCGTGACGGCCGCGTCCGGTGCGGGGCTGGCGCTGCCACTGATCGCCGCGACCGGCGCGGGGGCGGCGACGGCCGGCACGTGGGACAAGGTCGCGCAGTGCGAGAGCAGCGGCGACTGGAACATCAACACGGGCAACGGCTACTACGGCGGGCTGCAGTTCACGCCGTCGACGTGGAAGGCGTACGGGGGGACGGCGTTCGCCTCACGCGCCGACCTGGCCACCAAGGACCAGCAGATACGGGTCGCGGAACGCGTACTGGACGGGCAGGGGCCCGGTGCCTGGCCGGTCTGTTCGCAGCGGGCGGGGCTGACCCGCGGCGGCCCGGAGCCCCGGACGGGGATTCCGGTGCAGAAGAAGACCCGCACCGAACGCCCTGCCGCACACGATGCGGTGACGAAGCGTCAGCGGGACGCCCACGACGCGTCGTACCGGGTCGTCAGCGGGGACACCCTCTCCGGCATCGCCGAGGAGCAGGACGTACCCGGCGGCTGGTCGCGGCTCTACGAGGCGAACCGCCCGGTGGTCGGCGCCGACCCCGACCTCATCTTCCCCGGCCAGGAACTGGCGCTGCCCGGCGCGGGGACCAGGGCGGCACCGCGTACCAGGCCGCCGGCCACGCCGGGTACCGGGCCCGGCGCGAAGGCCGTCCCCCGGGAGAAGTCCGCGGCGAAGGCAGGACCCGCCGCGAAGGCCAGGCCCGCCTCCGCCGCCACCACGTTCGTGGCGCCGGTCAGCGGATCGCTGGGCACCCCCTACCACCGGGCCGGCGCGCACTGGGCCAGCGGCTACCACACCGGGCAGGACTATCTGGTGCCCACCGGCACCTCGGTCAAGGCCGTGGCCGCCGGCACCGTCGTCGAGGCGGGCTGGGGCGGTGCGTACGGCTACCAGGTGGTGATCCGGCACGCGGACGGGATGTACACCCAGTACGGCCACCTCTCGTCGCTGACCGTACGGGCCGGGCAGTCGGTGTCCGCGGGCCGGCAGGTGGGCCGCTCCGGGTCGACGGGCAACACGACCGGGCCGCATCTGCACTTCGAGGTGCGCACCGGCGAGGGCTACGGGACCGACGTGGACCCGGTGGCCTGGCTGCGCCGGCACGGAGTGCGGATGTAGCGGGACGGGGCGGCCCGTGCGGGCCGCCCCGCGGGCACGGTCCGGCGTCGCGTCAGCGTTCGCGCTCGACCAGGTCCTTGAAGCGCCGCAGGTCGTCGCGGACCGTGCGTTCGATCGCGCTGACCTGGGCGAAGCCCTTGGGGCCGCCGAACGCCTCGCGTATCTCCCCCGCGTCGTACTCCATGCGGACCTGCACCCGGCTGTGCTGCGCGTCGATCGGCAGGACCGAGCACGTCCCGCTGATCTCCGGGGTGCCGCTGGTGCGCCAGGTCATCTCGCGGGTCGCCCCCCGCGCCTGCGGCCGGTCCGAGATCTCCGTACCGATGGAGGCGTCGTCACCGCCGCCGCGGGCCACCTCCAGGCGCGCCCTGCTCTCCCCCTCGGCCGTGGCGTCCAGGACGCCGCCGACGAACCGCGGATACTCACCCACGTCGTGCAAGTGCTTCCATGCCACCTCGGACGGAACGCCGAGGTCGATCTGCTCCTCGAGTCTGCTCATGGGCTGCCACCTGCCTTCCTCCCTCCAGCCTGCGCCCGCGGCGTCGCCCCCGCCAGGCTGCCCGCCCCCGCCCTGCCCCGGGCGGCCCGCCGCCCGGGGCAGGAGGCAGGTCAGGCGACGCTGCCGATGGACTCCGGCGTGACGGTCGCGGCCGTCGTCGGCATCACGGCGGGCACGGTGTCCGGGACCTCGGTGACCGCCTCGGTCACCGCGACCCTGCCGCCGAGGCGCGGCGCGGCGACCAGGCCCGCGTCGCCGTCGAGCAGCAGGCGCACGGCGGCCCAGGGCAGGTTCACCCCGGTGAAGGCCGTCTGGAAGATCCCGGCCGACGGACGGGGGTTGGCCTCCAGCAGCACCGGCTCCCCGAAGCGGTGCCGCAGTTGCACGTTGGAGAGGTACGCCAGGCCGAAGTGGGCGACCAGCCGGCGCGCGATGTCCGTCATCTCCGGGTCGTCCAGCAGCAGCCGGTAGCGGCCCTGCTTGGCGCGCGGGATCGCGGCGAGCAGTTCGCCGCCGGGGGTGGACAGGCAGTCGACGCTGACCTCGGGCCCCTCCAGGTAGGGCATGACGATCAGCGGGGGCACCTGCTCGCCCGCGTCCGCGGCCTGCTTCATCGCCAGGGCGACCGCGTCGACGGAGGCCATGGGGCGGGCGGGCTCCAGCAGGTCGCGCAGGACCATCGGCCGGTCCTGAAGGATGCGGAAGCCGAAGGCGGAGAACTCGCCCGCGGGCTTGAAGCAGAGCGTCTCGCCGGTCGCCGACAGCTCCTCCACGGCCGTCCGCAGACCGTCGGCGTCCCCCACCACCCGCCACGGCGGCACCGGGATGCCGGCGGCGAGCGCCTCCTCGTATGTACGGCTCTTGCTGGTCAGCACCTTGACCGAGCGCGGCGGTGAGCACATCAGCCGTGTGCCCACGGCCGCGAACTCCTCCGTCAGGCCGGCCAGCGCGCTCAGCCGCCGGGGCGGGATGAGCACGTCGATCGCGTGCCGGCGGCAGAAATCGAGGGCGAATTCGGCGTAGGCCGGATCGGCGACATGGCGGGGTTCGACCTCGGCCACGTCGCACGCGCCGAGCGCCGCTGCGGTCGGATCGACATTGGTGCCGTAGATGCGGACATCCACGGCGTCGGGGTTCCCGCGCAGCATGGCCATCACCTGTGTGGTGGCCACCCCCGCGCTGCTGAGCCATATTCGGAGGGCTATCGGAACGCTCCCCTCAGTGCAGGGACGGCCGGCCGTGGGCATGCTGCGGCACGGGCTTCCGCCGTTCGGGATCATGTGTGAGGCGGATCATACTGCCGTTCGATGACGCCGGTGTTTCGGGTCCGCGCAGCGAACGGAAAGAGCACGCGGCGCACCGTCACCCGACCGCACCGCGGGGCGAGCGGCGCGGGTACGGCGGGCGAACGCTGGAAGGCGACCTCCCTTCCCTCCACGAAAGCAGGGACGCCGCCGCCATGGACATCGACACCGAACCGATCCCCCGCACCCCGCCCCGCCCGCGCCGGATACGCACGGCCGCACCCCTGACCGCGGTGCTCGCCGCGGCGGCCCTGGCCGCCGGGCCCGTCGCCGCCTCCGCGGTCCCCGGCGACGGCCGCACGGGCGGCGGCAAGCCGACCGTGGTGCTCGTGCACGGCGCCTTCGCCGACGCGTCCGGCTGGGACGAGGTCGTCCGCCGCCTGGAGAGCGAGGGCTACGACGTGATCGCCCCCGCCAACCCGCTGCGCGGCCTGACCAACGACTCCACGTACATCGCCGGCGTGCTCAGGAGCATCAAGGGCCCGATCGTGCTGGCCGGCCACTCCTACGGCGGCGCCGTGATCAGCGAGGCGGCCGCCGGCAACCCCAACGTCAAGGCCCTGGTCTTCGTCTCCGCCCTCGTGCCGGACCGGGGCGAGACGCTCGCCGCGCTGGGCGCGAAGTTCCCGGCCGCCCAGCTCAGCGGCGTCCAGCGCACGGTGCCCTACCGTGACGCCGCGGGCAGCGGTGTCGACATCTACATCCGGGACGCGAGCTTCCACAGCGTCTTCGCCGCCGACCTCCCCGCGGCGCAGGCCCGGCTGATGGCCGCCGAGCAACGGCCGATCGCCATGACGGCCTTCACCGAGCGGGCGACCGGCGCGGCCTGGCGGACCGTGCCGTCCTGGGCCCTGGTCGCCACAGAGGACCACGCCATCAACCCCGCCCTGGAACGCTACGAGGCCCGGCGCGCCGGCTCCCACACCGTCGAGGTCGACTCCTCGCACGTCGCGATGATCTCCCACCCCGATGCGGTGACCCGCCTCATCCGCGAGGCGGCCGCCTCCACCGCCGCGCCGGCCGCGGCGACCTCCGGCGCTCCGGCGCTCGCGGACACCGGCTGGCGCGAGACGGTCCTGACCGCCATCGGCGGCATCGCGGGGGCCGCACTGATCATGGGCGGTGTCTTCCTCGCCCTGGCCCGCAAGTCCCGCGGCTGACCGGCCCCGGCGGCCCGGGTGCCGGCGTCCGACGGCACGCGGCACCCGGGCCGCCGCACGGTGTCAGTCCTCGCGGACGGCGATCGCGGCCATGTGGTCCGCTCCCGCGGCGACGTCGTGGACGCGCCAGCCGGCCGGGCCGGGCGACGGCGTCGGGGCGGTGCCCAGGTAGTCCGCGGAGAGCTCACGGGACAGGCCGGTGCCCAGTGCCTTGAGATACGCCTCCTTGCGGACCCAGGCGCGGGTGAAGGCCAGGGCGCGCTCCGGCTCGGCGAGGGCTTCGAGTTCGGCGACCTCGCGGGGGTGGAGCGACTGCCACACGCCGTCCGCGGCCGCCCCGCCCGGCACTTCCTCCACATCGGCCCCGACCGTGCCGGCGGCGAAGGCCAGCAGCGACAGCCCCCGGGTGTGCGAGAGCGAGAAGTGCGGCCGGCCCGCCGGCACCGCGGGCCGTCCGTGCGGGCCGCCGCAGGTCGGGCAGGTCTCGCGGACGAAGGTCACGGCGCCGGGCGCCGTGCCGAGGTAGCCGCCGAGCAGCACGCGCAGTGCCACGTGAGCGGACACGTAGGCGTCCCGGTCGCGGTCGAAGCGGAACGCGGCGGCGCGCCGCCGTTCCTCGGCGTCGAGCACGTCCGGAGCCAGCCGGGCGGCGGCCACCGCGGTGGCGGCGGTGTCCACCAGCCAGAGCCGGGGCGGCCCGCCGGGCCCGGGCGGTGCCGGGTCCGGGGGCGGCGCCGCCGGGTCGAACCGCCGTGGAACGAGCGTCACGACCGGTCTCCTGCTTCGCCGGCTTCCCGTGCGTCCCGTGTGCTCCGGACGATCGCCAGCGCCTCGACCTCCAGCAGCAGCTCGGGCCGGAAGAGGGCGGCCACCTGCACCGCGGTGCTGGCCGGGGGACGGGCGGTGTCGATGTGGGCGTCCCGCGCCTCGCGCACGGCGGGCAGGACGGCGACGTCCGTGACGAAGAAGGTCAGTTTGGCGACGTCCCCCCAGTCCGCCCCGGCCGCCTCGAGGCAGCGCCCGAGGTTCGCGAACACCTGGCGCGCCTGCGCCGCCGGATCGCCGGGGCCGACCACCTCGCCGTCGGCGTCCAGCGCGATCTGCCCGGAGACCGCCACGAGGCGGCCCTCTCCCAGGACGACGTGGTTGTAGCCGTTGCCCGGGGCGACGCCGTCCGGCGCGGCGATGTGGGTGAGGTGCGACATGCGGGTTCCCCCCTGGGACGTGCGGCGTGCGACGACGGTCCATGATCCCGCACGCCGCCGCCGGGGCGCATCGGCCTACGTCACAGCAGGTGTCATTGGGGAGTGATTCTCTGGGCATACATGGTCATAAGGTGCGGAGACAGGAGGTTCCCCACATGTCCCACTCCGAAACGTACGAACTCACGTTCCCCGTTTCCGGTGACACCGTGGTCGTCCGGCGCACCGAGCGCAAGGGTGCCGGCGGGCACCCCGTCTACAGCGACGACACCGGCATCGTGCAGGCCGAGATCAGCGACCGCGGAGAGGTCCGCATGCTCGCCACCGGAGGGCACCAACGACCGGACATGCCCTCGCGCGCCAGGCCGCACTGATCCGCGGCGGCGGTCGCCACGACGTGGCGGCCGTCCCGGACACCGCCGCCCGTCGGGCCCCGTCCGGCCGGATCGCGCCCCCCGCACCACTCCCGCGGCGCCCTCCGGTACCGGCCGCCCGCCGGGCGCGCGCATGTCCGCGCCGCGCTTCGGCCGCCCCGCGTCGGGACCCGTCCCATCTCACCGCTGACGTGGACCGCCCCGGCAGGGCCGGGAACCCGCGCCCGGTCAGGCGGGCGCCTGCGCGCCGTCGAAGACCTTGTCCAGGAAGGCCGCCAGATTGGCCCGCGCGCGCTCCACGCGCTCCTCGGGCGTCAGGGTCTCCTCCATGCGCCGCACCAGGGCCGAGGTCTTCTTGCCGCGCACGTACAGCGAGCAGGCCAGGTCGGCGCAGATGTAGGTGCCGACGGTGTTGCCCTGGCGGCCCGAGGGGCCGACCTTCGGTGCGGCGAGCAGGTCGACGCCGGAGCTCGCGTGCGAGGTGAGGCAGATGGAGCACAGGCTCGTCCTGAGCAGGCTCCTGCGGGCGGCCGACGGCGCGCGCATCGACAGGCCCACCATGCGGCCGTGCCGCTCGGCGACCAGGTATCCGCGGTCCGGGGCCCCGGGGTCGCGCCACCCCAGGAAGTCCAGGTCCGCCCACGGCAGCTCGGCCAGGTCGCGCGGCAGGTTGGCCCGGCGCGCCTCGCCCTTGGAGCAGTTGACGAAGGCGTCGCGGATCTCGGTCTCGGTGAGCGGGTCCATGGTGCCGGAAGCTAACACCGGCGCGCGGTGGCTGTCGCGGGAATTTCGGGCGGTCCGCGCACGCGACGGTGCCGGGCGTCCCCCCGCGGGATCGCCCGGCACCGTCGCCGCCCCCGTGTGTCAGCCGATGTCGGCCCCGTACACCTGGAGCGCGTCCGTGACCGGCTGGAAGAAGGTCTCCCCGCCGCCGGCGCAGTCACCGCTGCCGCCCGAGGTCAGGCCGAGGGCGGTGCTGCCGGAGAAGAGCGCGCCGCCGCTGTCGCCCGGTTCGGCGCAGACGTCGGTCCGGATGAGGCCGGAGACCGAGCCCTCCTGGTAGTTCACGGTCGCGTCGAGCCCGGTGACCGTGCCGCTGTGCACCCGGGTGGTGCTGCCGCTGCGCTGCACCGCCTGGCCGACGGCCGGCAGGGCGGCGCCGGTGATGGCCTGCGTGGAGCCGTTGTAGAGGTCGACCGCGCTGGGGTGGGCGACGCCGGTGTCGGTGTACTTCACCAGCGCGTAGTCGTGGCCGGGGAAGGTCGCCGCCTCCACCGAGCCGATCTCCGGGCCGCCGGAGGAGTCCGACCAGCTGGTGAAGGCGACGCCGCAGTGGCCCGCGGTGAGGAAGTACGGCTGTCCGTCCTTGACGACGTTGAAGCCGAGCGAGCACCGGGCGCCCGAGCCGTAGATCGCGTCGCCACCGGCGGCGAAGGGCTTGAACGCACCCTTGGAGCGGTGGACCCGGACCGTACCGGCGCCGAGGGCGTCCACCGCCTTGTCCAGACGGGCCATCCCCGCGGCCGAGACGGTCGCGTCGGCGGTCACCACCACCTGGTCGGTGCGCGGGTCGATCGCCCAGGCCGTACCCGGGACGCGGGCCTTCGCGCCCAGGGTGCGGGTGGCGGAGCGCAGTTCGGCCGTGCTGTTGCCGACGGTCCTCGCCACGGCTCCGGCCGCGCGGACCGTGTCGGCGGCCGTGCCGTCCAGCACGTTGACCACCAGGCGGCGAGTACCGGCGTCGTAGTAGGAGCCCGCGGTGTCGGCCGCGCCGAGTCGCGTCACGAGGCGGTCGGCCAGTGTCGCCGCCGACGCCGCGCCGAGCGTTCTCGGGGCGGCCTCGGAGGTGGGGGCCGGCGAGGTCGCCGCGTCGGCCTGCGGCAGCAGGATCGCCGCCGCCAGCACGGCGGTTGCCCCGCTGCCGGCGAGTACGGCCTTCCACCTGGATATGCGTCGGTGCTTCACGTGCAGTACCTCCAGTGGGGGGACGGGTCCGCTCGGCTGCCGCGCACCCGGGAGATCTTCCGGTCACCGGCGCCGCGTCCCGCAAGGAATACATGTCCACGCCAAGCAACGCCGTTGAGTATTCCGAGGCGTTTGCGCGACCGGCAAGGCCGGACGCGGGTCTGCACAGCCGTCACACAGGACATCCCGATTCCCTTGGAGGAACCTCTCCCCGACCGTCGGAACCCGGCCGTCCGCTTCTCCCGTCGCCCCCCGCTCCGCCCCACGTCCGCGCCGGGCGCCCCGGCGCCGCGGGCGCCGGTGCGGGCCGGGTTCCGTCAACGTCCCCCGTGCCACGGCGTGTTCGGGGCCACCGGAGCGTTCCGGGAGCGGGTCGCGAGGTCCCGGTCCGCTGCGCGGAATTCATGGCCAAAGCCCGTGCTTTTCCTGGGTGATTCCGGCGTTCCGTCGTCAAGGCGCGGGTATGAGCCGGTCGGTGGGGACGGCCGAAAAGCATTCCTGGCCCGCGGTCCGGGCCGGGAGGGGGGCACGTGATGGACAAGGCGACGGCATACGCATGCACGCACACACCGGCACCGGAGGCCCGCGCGGGCACCGTGCCGGCCCCGGCCGCGGCGGGGCTCGGCATCCCGGGGCCCTCGGCGTTCAACCCGGCCCTGTGGACGGTGGAACCGCAGGTCGCGGCCTGGGCGCTGCGGACCGGACTGCTGTCGGAACGCACCGCGGAGCAGGCCCGCCGCGAACGCCACGCGACGATGGCCGCCCATGTGTGGCCCTGGGCGCCGGCCCACCGGCTCACCGAACTGGCCCGGCTCACCCTGTGGATGTTCGCCGTCGACGACCGCAGCGACGCCCACGCGCGGGACCCGGCGGCGGTCCACGCCGAACTGGACGCCATGGTCCGCACCGTCACCTTCGCGGCACCGGCCGCCGCGGCACCGGCCGAGCCTGCTGTCCGCGCCCTGGCCGACGTCGTGCCGCGGATCGGCGCGGGCATGGGGCCGGCCTGGCGCGACCGGTTCGGCGGCCACCTGATCGCCTGGCTGCGCACCAACCAGGACATGCTCCGGCAGCGCGCCGACCGGGCCGTGCTCACCCCGGAGGCCTACGCCGCCTGGCGGCGGGTCTCCGGCGCCACGGGCTGGTTCTTCGACCTCATCGAGTACGCCGAGGACGCGGAGCTCACGCCCGCCGAGTGGTCCGCGCCCGCCTGCCGCGAACTGCGCGAGGCAGCCGCCGACGTCATCGGCTGGACCAACGACCTCTTCTCGCTCGACAAGGAACTGGCGAGCGGCGAGACCGCCAACCTCGTGCTCGTCCTGCGCCACCACCGGCGGCTGCCACTGCGGGAGGCCGTGGCCGAGGCCCGCCGGCTGCACACCCTCCGTGTCGCCGAGCTCACCGCCGCCGGCCGCGCCCTGCGCGCCCAGCCCACCACGGCCTCCCGCCGCGCCGCGGTCCGCCGCTACACCGACGGCATCCAGGCCTGGGCCCGCGGCTTCCTCGACTTCTCGCGCGAGTCCGCCCGCTACGCGGCCACCTAGGCGCAGGTCCGAGGGGCGAGAATCGGTTTCCGGCCGCCGCGATGGCTTGTTAGGTTCGTGACCGGCTTCGGGGGCGGCGGTCGGTGACTGGGAGGGTTCTGATGGAGGGCGCTGCGCCGCTCGATCTGGTCGGGGTGGACTCCGAGGCGGAGAAGGCCTACCGCCACCTGCTGGCGCGCGGCGGCGGGACCGTCGACGACGTGGCGGCCGCGTTCGGGGTGACGTACTCCGAAGGGCTGGCGCTGCTGGAGCGGCTGCACCGCTTCGGGCTGGTCAGCCGCCGCACCTCGGGGGAGTTCCTCACCGTCGACCCCCGGCACGCGCTGCGCGCGCTGGTGGAGTCGCGCGAACGGCAGCTGTCCCTGGTGCGCGACGCGGCGGGCGCGCTCGGCGCGCTCTTCGACACCGCGAAGCGGGCCAGGAACGGCGGCCACGGGACCCTCGTGATCAGCGGGCCGGAGACGGTCGGCGACCGCTACTACCGGCTGAAGCAGGCCGCGCGCGCCGAGATCTGCTGCCTGGACCGGCCGCCGTTCCTGCTGGTCCCCAACGCGCCGATCGACGAGGCGGCGGTGGGCCGCGGCGTGCGGGTCCGCGCCGTCTACGCGGCCGCCAGCTTCGTCGCGGACGGCGACCGGCAGGAACTCGGCAGCCTGGTGTCGCGGGGGGAGGAGGCCAGGATCATCCCGACGCTGCCGATCAAGCTCGCCATGGCCGACCGGTCGGCCGCGATGGTGTCGCTGAGCCTGGACACCGGGAACACCGAGTGCCTCTACACCGAGGCGCCCCCGCTGCTGGAGGCACTCGCCGAACTCTTCGAGCGGTACTGGGCGGCCGCCTCCCCGCTGGCCGGCACCCCCGGCCCCGGCGAGCCGCCGCCCTCCCCGGCCCCTCTCCCGGAGGGGGAGGACCGCAGGCCCACGGACGAGGAACGCAATCTCCTCGCGCTGTTCGCGGCCGGTGTCAAGGACGAGGCGATAGCCCGGCAGTTCGGGATCTCGTCACGGACGCTGCGCCGGCGTATTCAGGACCTTTACGCGGAATTGGGGACGACCAACCGTTTCGGCGCCGGCGTCGCGGCCGCGCGCCGCAACTGGGTCTGAGTGGGGCGGCGATTCCTCCCGTTCTCGCAGTTCAGACTATTTGCTCAGACAACTTTCCGCATTGGAAAAGGAATTGACGACACGTCATTCCGGGTCAATATGTTCGTAACAAAGCGCGGGAATTGCCGTGGGGGAACCGGCTCCTGTCCAGTTGAGGACATTGGCACTCAAGGGACATGACCTCTTCTTTACAGCGAGGCAAAAGGATGGCTGACTACGCACATCTTTCGCACGCCTAGCCTCTTGAGGTTCCCTTGCGCACACCTCCGTCCCCCAGACGCGGGCTGACCGTCGCGGTCTCCGTCCTCGTGGCGCTGACGGCGACCGGGCCGGTCGCTTCGGCCGAGACCCGCACCTCTCCCACGCCGGCCACCGCGTCCACCGGGCTCGCCGCGTCCACCGCCGCACGCCCCGACGCGGCGGGCACCGTCACCCTGATCACCGGCGACAAGGTCGAGGTGACCGTCAGCAACGGCCGCACCACCGCGACCGTGTCGGATCCGCAGGGCAGGCCGGGCGGCGCCCATGTCATGTCGGTCGGCCCCGACACCTACGTGTACCCCGACGAGGCGCTGCCCTGGATCGCGTCGGGCGCGCTCGACGAGCGGCTGTTCAACGTCAGCGAACTGCTCAAGGACGGCTACGACGACAGCCACAGCGACGGGCTCCCGCTGATCGTCACGTACACCGACGCCGCCGCCCGCGCCCGCAGCGCGAAGACCCCGGACGGCGCGCGGAAGACCCTGACGCTCAGCAGCATCCAGGGCGCCGCGATATCCGCCGAGCACGCGCGGGCGAGCGACTTCTGGTCCTCCCTCACCGGCGGCGCCGCCAAGAGCGCGGCGGGTGCCCAGCCCTCCGGACGGCTGACGGGCGGCATCGCCAAGGTGTGGCTGGACGGCAAGGCCAAGGCGACGCTGGCCGACACCACCGCGCAGATCGGCGCGCCCGAGGTCTGGCAGGGCGGCGACACCGGGCAGGGTGTGGACGTCGCCGTCCTGGACACCGGCATCGACGCCGCGCACCCGGACTTCGCGGGCCGGATCGCCGCGTCGCAGAGCTTCGTACCGGGCCAGGACGTCACCGACCGGCACGGCCACGGCACCCACGTCGCCTCCACGGTCGCCGGCACCGGCGCCGCGTCCGGCGGCAAGGAGAAGGGTGTCGCCCCGGGTGCCTCGCTGCACATCGGCAAGGTCCTGGACAACGACGGCAGCGGCCAGGACTCCTGGATCCTGGCCGGCATGGAGTGGGCGGTCCGCGACCAGCACGCGAAGATCGTCAGCATGAGCCTGGGCGGTGCCCCCACCGACGGCACCGACCCGCTCAGCCAGGCCGTGAACGAGCTCAGCGCGGAGACCGGGGCGCTGTTCGTCATCGCCGCGGGCAACTCCGGCCCCGTGCCGTACTCCATCGGCGCGCCGGGCGCGGCCGACGCCGCCCTGACGGTGGGCGCGGTGAACGGCCCGGGCAAGGGCGTGGACCAGCTGGCGGAGTTCTCCAGCCGCGGTCCGCGCGTCGGCGACAACGCCGTGAAGCCCGACCTGACCGCCCCCGGTGTCAACATCCTCGCGGCCCGCTCGCAGTACGCCCCCGAGGGCGAGGGCGCGTACCAGACGATGAGCGGCACCTCCATGGCCACGCCCCATGTCGCGGGCGCCGCCGCCCTGCTGGCGGCCAAGCACCCCGACTGGACCGGGCAGCAGCTCAAGGAAGCGCTGGTCAGCACCACGGCGAGCACCCGGCGGTACAGCCCCTACCAGGGCGGCAGCGGCCGGCTCGACATCGCCGCGGCCGTGAAGGCCACCGTGATCGCCTCCGGTGCCGCGTTCGCCCAGGTCCACTACCCGTACACGCCCGGCCAGACGGTCCGCAGGGACGTCACCTACACCAACACCGCCGCCGAACCGGTCACGCTGGACCTGGGCCTGATCGCGGACGACATCCCCGCGGGGCTGTTCACCCTCACCGACAGCCGGCTGACCGTGCCCGCGCACGGCACCGCCACCGTCGGTGTCGTCACCCACCTCGACCTGGCCGCGGACAACGCCGCCTACACCGGCCAGCTCACCGCGGCCGGCCCCGACGGCGCGGTCCTCGCCCGTACGCCGATCGGCGTGAACAAGGAGGGCCGGCGCGTCAAGCTGTCGGTCACCGCGAAGGACCGCAAGGGCAGCGGTCTGCCCGGCACCATCGTGCTGAAGGACGTCGACCGGGACACCGTTCCCAAGGTGTACACCGTCGACGCCACCGGCACCCTGGATCTCAGGCTGGTCCCCAGCACCTACGCGGCCTGGATGTACGCCGACGTCCCCGGCATCGACGGCACCCACACGCTCGGCTACGGTGTGTTCTCCGCGCCGCAGATCGACCTGAGCATGGACCGCTCGATCCGCTTCGACGCCGCCGACCTCCGCAAGGCCGCGGCCCTCACCCCGCAGCCCACCGCCAACAGCTTCATGAGGGTCGACCAGTACCGGTCGTACGGCGACCTGTTCCCGTTCGTGGACAGCTACTCACCGGAGTACTGGCGGTACGACAGCCTCTGGGCGGCCCCGACGCCCAAGGTGACGCACGGCTCGTACACCTTCGCCACGCGCTGGCGGCAGATCCAGCCGCCGCTCACGCTCTCGCTGGGGTCCCAGACCTACCGCAGCGCCGTCGTGCAGAGCCTGTCCCCCGTGCTGCCCGAGGGCAGCGGCTCGTACCGGCCCGTCTGGGCCGGGAACGGCTCGGCCGCGGAGTTCGCCAAGCTCAAGGTCCGCGGCCAGGTGGCGGTCGTCCGTCGCAGCGACACCGTGTCCGCCCCCGACCAGGCCGCGGCCGCGGCGAAGGCCGGCGCGAAGCTGCTGCTGATCCTCAACGACGGCTACGGGACGCTCGACGCGTGGGCCGACCTGCCCGACGCGGCCCCGCTGCCGGTGGCCTCGCTCGGCACCGACGACAGCATCCGGCTGCGCCTGCGCCTTCTCTGGCCCGGCAAGGGACAGCTGAAGGTCGTCTCGCACCCGCACCCGCGCTATGTGTACGACCTGGTCCGTCACTACAGCGGCGCGATCCCGCGGACGCTGACCTACCGGCCCGGTCCGGGTGACCTCGCCCGCATCGACGAGGCGTTCCGCGACACCAAGCAGGGAGAGGCGGTCGAAGGCCGCGACGACCTGTCCGTCGACGGCCTCTGGGCCATGCTCGGCCGCTCGGTCCCGGTCCCGGCACAGGGCACGCTCACCTCGTGGGTCACGGCCGGGCCCGGCGTCAGCTGGGTCTCGGGCGCGGGCATGAGCGATCTCGGCCAGGGCGGCACGCCGCGTTCGTACAAGCCGCGCAGTACCTCCCGGGAGACCTGGTTCGCCCCCGTCGTGCACCCGCGGCTCCTCAACGACTCCACCCACACCGCCCCGTTCAGGGTCGGCGACGTCATGAGCCCGTCGTCGATCAGCGCCTGGGGCGACTCCGGCGGCCACGCGGGCGTCGTCTGGGCCGACGGCGACACCTCGAAGGTCTCGCTCTACCAGGGCACCCAACTGCTCGGTGAGACGGCCAACGACGGGATCTTCTCCGTCGAGGGCCTGCCCACCGAACGGCTTCCCTACCGCCTGGTGGTCGAGGGGAACCGGAACCTGCCCGGCCGGCCGTACTCGACCCGCACCCGCACCGACTGGGGATTCACCTCCGGCACCACGGACTACACCGTGCTGTCCCCCCTGCCGCTCATCCAGCTGGACTACGCGGTGGCCACCGACCTGTCCGGCCGGGCGGGCAGGCGGTCGGCGGTGTCCGTCACCCCCTCGCACCTCAAGGGCGTGACCGACGGCGGCACGATCCGCACGGTGACCCTGGACGTCTCCTACGACGACGGCGCCACCTGGCACCGGACCACGGCGCGCCACAAGGGCGCGGTCTGGACGGCGTCGCTCAACGCGCCGTCCAAGGCCCGCTTCGCGAGCCTGCGCACGACCGCGAAGGACGCCAAGGGCAACACCGTGAGCCAGACCGTGATCCGCGCCTTTGGCCTCAAGTAGCGCCGTCGGTACGACCTGTGGGCCCCTGTCCGCCACCGTGCGGGCAGGGGCCCCGCCGTCGGCGGGCGCCTGCCCGCACGGCTGTCACCCCGCGGGGCTGAGGTCCTTGTGGACCGCGCGGGCCACCGCCTCGATCGTGGAGATGCCGGAGGCCATCGTGTTGTTGTCGTGGGTGAGCACGGCGACGCTGTAGTCGTGGCCGCCGCCGGTGAAGGCGCCCAGGCTGTGCACCCGCCAGCCGTGGGTGGCGCGGGACAGCCAGCCGTTCTTGACATGGACCACCGCGGTGGCCGGAGCGCCCGCGGGAGTGCCCCAGCGCTGCGAGGCGATGACCCGGTTCATCAACTTGAGCGTGTAGGTGCGCGCGTTGTCGTTGAGCACGCGGTTGTGCGCCGTGACCAGGTCCAGCAGCTTCTGCTCGTCGCCGGCCGTGATCTGGGTCAGGCCCCAGTAGCCGCCCGCCCCCGGCACCGTGTGGTTCATCCCGGCTGCGGACAGGAAACCCTTGATCTTCGTCGGACCGAGCTGCTTCCACAACGCGGACGTGGCGTCGTTGTCCGACTGTGTGATCATCTTGTTCGCGAGGCCGGTCTCCCGCGCGGTCAGGTAGCGGGCGTGCTTGGTCGCGTCCCACAGCAGCGTCGCCAGGACGGTGACCTTCACGGTGCTGGCGGAGTCGAACCGCTGGTCCGCGCGGAGCGTGCACACGGTGTTCGTCGTGCGGTCGTGCAGGGACAGCGCGGTCAGGGCGGTCCTGCCCTTGAGCGAGGCCGTGATGTCCCGCTGCAGCTTCGCCGCCAGCCCGGCCTTCCCCGAGGCGCAGGTCACCTGCGGCGTCGCCGCGACGGCGTTGCCGGCCCCGGCCGCCACGGCCAGGGGAACCGTCATGCCGGCGACGATCGAGGCGGCAGTGACGCGCCGGGATATTCGGATCTGCCCCATGTGTCTCCGCCCGTTCTCCGGTTGCTGTCGGCTGGGTCGACTGCCCAGTGTGGGCGAACGGGTGTACGGGGCGGGATGTGATGTCGGCTACGCCGGGCCTGCCGGGCGACGGCTCCGACGGGGCGTCGGGAGCGGCCGCGACCGGGCCCCGGCGAAGGCCCGAACGGGCTCGCCGGGGCCGGGGAGGATCTTTGGCGCGCGGGCTAGCGCACGCCGCGCGGTCGGAACTGGACGCTGATCCGCGGACCCACCGCGCGCGTGCTCTTGGGCACCGCGTGCTCCCAAGTGCGCTGGCAGGAACCGCCCATGACGATCAGGTCGCCGTGCCCGAGCGGCAGCCGCATCGCCGCCGCGCCGCCGCCGCGCGGACGGAGCGCGAGATCGCGGGGGTCCCCGACGGACAGGATGGCGACCATCGTGTCGTGCGTGGCGGACCGCCCCGTGCGGTCCCCGTGCCAGGCGACGCTGTCGCGTCCGTCGCGGTAGTAGCAGAGCCCGGCTGTGACGAACGACTCGCCGAGCTCGCGGGCGTAGTGCGCGTCGAGGGCGGCCCGGGCCTCGTCGAGGACGGGGTGGGGCAGCGCCGCACCCTCCCCGTAGTACGAGAGCAGCCGCGGGACGTCGACCTCCCGCTCGTACATCTGCCGCCGCTCGGCCTTCCACGGCACGGAGCCGGCCAGCTCCTCGAAGAGCGCGTCGGCCCCCTGGAGCCAGCCGGGCAGCAGGTCGATCCACGCACCGGCGCCCAGGACCGTCCGCCGCACGCCGTCCAGCGGACCGAGACGGATGTCGTCGGTCTGGTCGAAGAGCGAACCCTGCAGTGGTGCGGTCATGAGTCCAGCGTAACCGCTCATCCGAACAAGTGAGCTATTAATCGAACGTGGCGAGCCGCAGCCACTCCTGCCCTTCCAGTCCCTCCAGCCGCGCCGGATCGGCCAGGATGTCGATCTCCACGATCCGCCCACCGGTGATCGTCAGGCTCATGACCGCCGTCAGCCGCCCCTCCGGCGCCGTGACGATGCCGTAGGTCCCGTTGACCAGCGCGAGCCGCGTGTACGGGGCGAACCGCCGGAACAGCATCGCCCGGCCCGCCACCGTGCGTGCCCCGTGCGTCTGCGCCGACAGTCCGGGCGGGCCCGCCCCGGTGTCCGCCCGCAGCACGTCCATCGGTCCCTTTCCTGTGCCGTGTTCCGTCGGTGTGATGACGCAGCGGGCCGGGCCGATGTGACAGGTCGGCAAAGCCGTACGGTCTCCCGGCGCGCCGCCGCTCACCACCCCGGCATCGGATGACCGAGGTGCGAGGAGCGGCGCGCCCCGCTGAGCAGCGCCTGGATCCGGCCCCCGGCCTGGTCGGCGCTGTCCAGCGGCGACGCGAACGGCAGCCGGACGTCGCGGTGGACGCGGGGGTACTCGATGCGCAGGGTGATCCCGTACCGGTCGACGGCCAGGGGCAGCACGCGCTGCGCGCCGGGCGCGGGCACCGGCCGCACCAGGCGCATCAGCAGCGGTACCAGCTCCTGGTGGTCGTCGACCAGATGCGTGAGCATGCCCGCCTCGCAGGTGGCCAGGGGGTCGGCCGCCGCCGCGACCAGCTCCTCCAGTGCGACCGTGCTCCGGCCGTCCTCGGTCTCCAGCACCGCCTGGGCGAACTCCAGGCACTGGCTGTCGGCCGCGTCGGCCCGGTAGGGGGCGGCCAGCCGGCCCGTCACCGTGACGCGGGCGCGCACCCGTTCGCGGACCGGGGTCGGCGCGACGTCGGTGAACTCCAGCGTGGCGGGCACGGATTCGGGGCGGGGGAGTGCCGTGTCCAGGGGGTGCAGATGCAGGTGCCCGGCCAGGTCGGCGGCGGTGGGCCGGGAGACCTCGGCGCGGCCGTGGCCGGTGACCACGGTCATCGAGTGCGCCGAGGCCAGGACCGACCGGATGCGCTCGGCGCTGGACGGCCGCACGGGCGCGGCGAGGGCGGTGTGGAACATGCTGCGCATCCGGATCTCCACTCGCGGGAATTGGTTAGGGTTGCCTAACCTAACCTATACCCGGAAGCCCGGCCCGCGCAGGACGACCGCCGCGCGATCACCCCCATGCGGCGCGGAGACGCCGACTGCCCTCGACCGTCGTGCCGCTGAGTGCCGGTGAGGCCGAGCCGGCGGTGACGGTGACGGTGCATGGCGGCTCGCGCCCGCGGCCGTGCGGCACGCCGGAGCCGGGGGCGCGCGAGGTGTCGGGCCGTTCGTCGGTGAGGAGCGACCGTGCGCGACGCGGCGTGGGGGAGCGGCTCTGCGAGGCATCCGCGGAGGGGCTGCGGGCGCTGACGCCGCCCACGTCGTCGCGTCGCGCTGCCACTGATGGTGCCGCGGGCGGCGAGCCCCGCCCCGTCCGAGCCGAACCGGCCCGCCATCAAGCGCCCTTCCCCCGACGCCACCCGTGATTCCGTACGGGCACGGGCGCCTTGACGCGGCGCCCGTGCCCCCCGTGCCCCCGTGTCCCCCGAACCCCCGTGCCCCACCCCGTCCGTACGCCGCGCGGCGCCGGAGCGCCCCCTCGCACGGCCACGAACGGGACATCAGACTACGCGGGCATTTGTGCCAATCCCATCCCAGATGTCTGGGGGTCCGCCTAGCCTGCTGCCGTGACCACCGCTCCCCGCCCTGGCCCGAGTTCACGCCCCCGCCCCCGTGCGGCCCAGCCCACCCCCGCCGCACGCGCCGCCCTCGCCGACGACCTGACCCGCAGACTGCGCGGGACCGACCGCCCCGGCGCCCTGGACGTCCTGCGGACCGCCGCCGACACGCTGCTCGGCGCCGTCGGGGCGGACGTGTGGTGCGCCGTGATGCTCGACCCGGCGACCCTCCTCGACACCGGCGGACGCCACGAGGAGGGCTTCCCGCAGGCGGTGATGCCGCGGCTGTTCGAGATCGAGCACACGGAGCAGACCGGCGTCGACAACCTGCGGGCGCTGACCCGCCGTCCGGGCTGCGCGAGCCTGCTCAGCCAGTCCACGGGCGGCCGGCTCGACGAGAGTGTCTACTACCGCGACATCCTGCGCCCGACCGGCCTCGCCGACGAACTGCGCGTCCTGCTGCGCCACGGCAACCGCAGCTGGGGGCTGTTCGTGCTGTGCCGGGCCCCCGGCTCGGCGCCCTTCACGGCCGCCGACGTGGCCCTCGCCGACTCCTTCAGTGCCCCGGCCACCCAGGCACTGCGCCGCTCGCTGCTGCTGTCCGGCATCGACCGCGGCGACGTACCCGACGCCGCGGGGCTGCTCGCGTTCGACGACGACCAGGGGACACGGCTGCGCACCGCTACGGCGGAACGCTGGCTCGCGCTGATCCAGGAGTCGCACCCCGGCACGGGCCGCCCCTACCCGCTCACCCTCACGGCGCTGATCAGCAGGGCCCGCGCGGCCGGCCCCGGCGCCCACGTCCAGTCCCGCGCCCTGACCCGCACCGGCCACTGGATCACCCTCAGCGCCTGGCGCGAACCGGCCCCGGACGCGCCCGACGCCGCCGGCATGCTCACCTACGTCAGCCTGGCCCCCAGCCACCCCGGCGAGCTCACCGCCATCGTGCTCGACGCCTACGGCCTCACCCCGCGCGAACGCGAGGTCGCCCAGCACGTCCTGCTCGGCCGTTCGACGGCGGACGTCGCCGGCGCCCTGCGCATCGCCGAGTACACCGTCCAGGACCACCTGCGCAAAGTCTTCGACAAGGCCGGCGTCCGCAGCCGCCGCGAGTTCACCGGCGACCTCTTCCGGCGCTGCTACCTCCCCCGCCTGCCCGCGCCCCCGCTCACCACGGACGGCCGGATGCGGAACGACGCCCCCGGAGGCCCGGCAGGGCCGCCCCGGGCGCCCGGGCAGCCCGGGCAGCCCGGGGCGAAGTGAACGGGCGTCCCGTTCAGGGACTGACGGAGTCCGCCGCCGACTGCTCGTGCCCGGCCCCGCCGGCGGCGTCCGGGGACCGGAAGGCGCGCCAGGGCAGGAGCAGGGTGCTGGCCAGGCAGAGCACACCGGCGAGCAGGACGGCCACGCGTACCCCGGCGAGGGCGGCGACGGCTCCGCCGAGCGCCATCCCCAGGGGCTGCGCGGTCTTGGCGCCGACCGACCACGCCGTGACCACGCGGACCATGAGGCGGTCGTCCGTCACGGACATGCGGTAGGTCGCGAACGAGGGGTTGAAGACTCCGGCGGCCGCCAGCAGGCAGGTGTCGGCCGCGACGAGGACCACCAGCGCGGCGGGCCCGGACGGCACCCAGGCGATCAGCACGAGCCAGGGAGTCCGCAGGACGCCGAACAGCAGCAGGACCCGGCGCACGCCGAGCCGGCGTGCCAACGGGGCGGTGAGCCGGGAGCCGAGGACACCGCCGAGGCACGGCAACCCGAGTGACAGACCGTACTGCCACGGCGTGAAGTGCAGCTCACGGAGCATCAGGACGACCAGCAGGGGACTGCTCATCATGATGGCCGCACCGAAGAGCATGGCGTTCCAGAAGAGCGGACGCAGTCCCCGGTGCCGGACGATGCAACGCCAGCCGGCCAGGAGTTCGCGAGCCCGCCCGGAGGCCGGCGCACGCGGCGGAGGTTCCGGCTCCGGGTGCCGGATCCGGCGGACGCCCAGGGCGGAGAGCAGGAAGGAGACCGCGTCGACGGCCATCGAGAACGTCGCCCCGAAGACGCTGACGAGCAGCCCTCCGACCGGCGGCCCCGCGCTCATGCTGAGCCAGTCGGTGGACTCGAACCGCGCGGCGGCCCTGAGCCGGTCCCCGGGCGCGACGAGCCCCTTGAGGTGCGCGGTGCTCGCCGCCCCGAAGGCGATCGCCGCCGCCGCTTGCACGATGCCGACCAGGCACAACTGGACGAAGCTGAGCACACCGAGGGCCGCCGCGACCGGAACGCTGATCAGGACGGCGAACCGGAGCAGATCGGCCGCGACCATGACCGGCCGTTTCCGCCGGTGCTCGATCCGGACCCCCAGGGGCAGGGTGACGGCGGCCGCCACGACCGCCGACAGCGCCGCGAGCAGGGACACCTGGGACGCGGAGGCGCCCAGAGCCACCACGGCCACCAACGGCAGCGCCCCGGAACCGATCGAGCTCCCCGCCGCGCTCACGGCGTAGGCACCCCACAGGCGGCCGAAGTCCCGTCGCGCCCCGGTCGATTGCTCATCCCGCACAGCCACGGCGGGTGAGCCTACGGCTCCTTGCGGCGGTTCGGTACGGCGGATGCGCCCGCCGGTACTACCCGCCGCGGCGGGCGGTGCTGAAGCGGCGCTGGTACGCGGCGGGACTGATGGACAACTCCCGTACGAAGACCCGCCGGAGACTCTCGTAGCTCGGGAACCCGGCCAGGGACGCCGCGTGCGTCGCGGTGTGCCCCTGGTCGAGGAGCGCCTTCGCGATGTCGAACCGGATCGACTCGACGTAGCGGGCCGGGGTGGTGGACAACTCCGTCCGGAACAGCCGGCTGAGGTGGCGGGGACTGAGGCTGAGGTGCCCGGCGAGCTCGGCGAGGGAGTGGTTCCCCCCGGGATCGGCCGTCACCAGGTCGACGACGGAGCGCAGCGCCGGGGACCGGGGCGGCGGGCCCTGCAGGGGCGCGGAGAACTGCGACTGCCCGCCCGCACGCTGCAGGTAGACCACCAGGGCGCGGGCGACGTCCCGGCTCACGTCGGGACCGTGGTCCTCCTCGACCAGGGCCAGCGCCAGATCGATGCCGGCACTCACGCCCGCCGAGGTGTACGTCGTGCCGTCGCGAACGTAGATGGCGTCGGGTTCGACGCGGATGTCCGGGTGCCGGCTGGCGAGTTCACCCGCGACCTTCCAGTGGGTCGTCGCACGCTTGCCGTCCAGGAGGCCGCCGGCGCCGAGGACGAACGCCCCGGAGCAGACCGACGCGACCCGGCCGGACCTGCCCGCCAGTTCCTTGGCGGCCTCGATGAGATCGCGCGTGACGGGGGTCCTGGGGTAGACGGCGCCGCCCGGCATCACGAACGTGTCGGGATCCGGCTCGCCGGCGGGGCTGCCGTCGACGGCGATCCTGATGCCGATCGACGAGGCGACGTCGGCACCGGTCGTCGACAGCAGGGCGACCCGGTAGTCGGCGCCGAGCCGGTTCGCCTCGCCGAACACCTCCGCGGGGCCGGCGACGTCCAGCAGCGCGACCCCGTCGTAGACGAGGATCGCGACCCGATGCGTGCCGGAGCTCACGGTCCCGCTCCCCGGGCGTCCGGATTCGAGTGGTTCCTGGCCGGAGCGAGGCGGCGGCGGAGCCGCGCGGTCGGCATGGTGGAGAACAGAGGCATTTCCCACTCCTCACCGCCTCGGCTGTCTCATCGAAAGCGCGAACATCATGACCGACAACATCGCAGCAGTGGAAATTCCCGACACCGCGGCAGTGGCGGGGGCGGGCGAGTTTCTCCGCGCAACCGCCGGCCCGCTCATCTTCCATCACTCGTGGCGCGTTTTCCTCTTCGCCTCCCTTCATGCGCGGGAGCTCGGTCTCCAGCCGGATCCGGAGCTGCTCTGCATTTCCGCGATGTTCCACGACACCGGGCTCTCGACCCCGTTCTCCGACACGGAGCAGCGCTTCGAGCTCGACGGCGCCGACCACGCGCGCGCGTTCCTGCTCGACCGGGGGTTCTCCGTGAGCGCCGCCGAGACCGTCTGGACGGCCAT
This sequence comes from Streptomyces sp. NPDC088354, assembly GCF_044753585.1. Classification (NCBI taxonomy): domain Bacteria; kingdom Bacillati; phylum Actinomycetota; class Actinomycetes; order Kitasatosporales; family Streptomycetaceae; genus Streptomyces; species Streptomyces sp. NPDC088354. The sequence goes on from NZ_JBIVNJ010000012.1 coordinate 94,784, forward strand.
CGCGCTGCACACGACACCGGGGATCCCCGGCCGGATGGGGCCGGTGACGGCCGCCATGTACCAGGGTGTCCTGACCGACGTGCTCGGCTGGGGGCTGGACCGCCTCGACGGCGACCAGGTGGACGAGATCGTCGCCGCCCATCCGCGCGGGGAATTCAAGAAGGGATTCCTGCAGGCATTCGTCGACGGGCTCAAGGACCGCCCGGACACCACCTACGGGACGATCAACGCGGACGTCCTGGAACACTTTGTTCCGGATTTCCAGCGCCAGAGCATGGTCGGACGCATCATCGACGCGCCCTGGCCGAATTGATGCCGGGAAGCCAGGAAGTCCGATGACACCACCGGTTCCCGGCCGCGACCGCCGCCGTCCCGGACGGTCCGCCGGCTTCACCGTACTGGCGGTCACCACCGTGGTGATGACGGCGAGTGCGAGCGCACCGTCGCCGATGTATCCGCTCTACCGGGAGCGCTGGGGCTTCTCGCTCACCATGGTGACGGTCGTCTTCGCCGTGTACGTCGTGGGGCTGCTCGGCGCCCTGCTGACCCTGGGGTCACTGGGCGACCGCCTCGGACGCCGTCCCGTCCTGGTCGCCGCGCTCCTGTTGGCGGCGGTCGGTACGGCCGTCCTCTGGACGGCGAACGGCGTTCCGTCCCTGGTCGTCGCGCGGGTGGTGCAGGGGGTCGCCACCGGGACGGCCACGAGCGGCCTGGCCGCGGGGCTGGTCGAGTTCTCGCCCGCCCGGCGCCCGCACGCGGGCACCACGGTGACGGCGGTCGGCACGAACGCCGGGCTGGCCGCCGGTGCCGCGGTGGCCGGACTGCTGGCGCAGTTCGTGCCGCGCCCCGACCGGTACGCCTTCTCCGTGCTCACCGTCGTCCTGCTGGTGCTCGCGGTGCTGGTCCTCCGCATCCCCGAGACGGCCGTGCCGCGAGCGGGCTCGCTTCGGGCCTCCCTGCGCGGCTCCTTGCGCGCCTCCTTGCGCCCGAGGGTGCGGGTTCCGCAGGGGGCGCGGCACCGGTTCCTGGCCGCCGTGCCCGCTCTCGTCGCGGGCTGGGCCGTCACGGGGCTGTTCCTGGCGCTGACCCCCTCCCTGGTCAGCGGCGTCCTGCACGTGACCTGGGGCGCCGCGGGCGGGCTCGACATCGCGCTGCTGTTCCTGGCCGGCGCGGTCGGAGGCATGTGGTCCGTCCGGCGCACGACACGTTCGGCCACGCTGCTGGGGGCTGCCTTCCTCGCCCTGGGGGCGGCGGGACTGGCTGCGGCCGTCGCCAGCGCCTCGCCGGTCGCCTTCTGGTGCGGGACCGTGCCGGCCGGACTGGGAGCCGGCCTGACGTTCAACGGCCACCTCGGCGCCATCGCGGAGACCACCACCGCGGACTCGCGGTCCCAGGCCTTCTCGGCCGTCTACGTCGTCAGCTACCTCGCGCTGAGCCTGCCGTCCCTCGCGGCCGGCTTCCTCATGCCCTCGTGGGGATTGAGAACCACCAGTTTTGTCTCCATCGGATGCGTCGGGGCCCTCTCCCTGACGGCCCTCGTCCATGCCGGTCGCCGCAGGCCGCCGACGGGGATCGACACACGCACTCCTCTCAGCAACCGGACAGGGGAACCACCATGCAAGCCATCACCGTCTCGGACCGCGACGCCGGCGTCAGCGGACTCACCCTGACCCACCTGCCGTACCCCCACGCCGCCGAGAACGACGTCGTCGTGCGGGTGCACGCCGCGGGATTCACCCGCGGGGAGCTCGACTGGCCCGCGACGTGGTCCGACCGGGCCGGCCGGGACCGCACGCCGAGCGTGCCCGGGCACGAGGTCTCGGGTGTCGTGGAGGGGCTCGGCTACGGAACCACCGGGCTCACGGTCGGCCAGCGGGTCTTCGGCCTGACCGACTGGGCCCGCGACGGCTCGCTGGCCGAGTACGTCGCGGTGGAGGCCCGCAACCTCGCCCCGCTTCCCGCGGACATCGACCACACGGTGGCGGCAGCGCTGCCGATCTCCGGACTGACCGCCTGGCAGGGCCTGTTCGACCACGCGCGACTCGTGGCCGGCCAGACCGTGCTGATCCACGGCGCCGCGGGCGGCGTCGGTTCGATCGCGGTGCAGCTCGCGGTGGAGGCGGGTGCCCGCGTGATCGGCACGGGCCGGCTGGCCGACCGGGACGCCGTCCTGGCCCTGGGCGCGGACACGTTCCTGGACCTCGGGGCCGGCTGGCCGGAGGACGCCGGCGAGGTCGACGTGGTCTTCGACGTGATCGGCGGCGACATCCTCGACCGCTCGACCGCCCTTGTACGCGCGGGCGGCACGCTCGTCACGATCGCCCAGCCGCCCACCGTCCGGCCCGCGGACGGCCGCGCCGTGTTCTTCGTCGTCGAACCCGACCGCGGCCGCCTCGCGGACCTCGCGCAGCGCCTGCGGGACGGCCGCCTCGTGGTGCGGGTGGGCGAGGTCCATCCGCTGACGGAGGCGGCGGCCGCCTTCGCCCCGGGGCGCCGCGTCACGGGCAGGACGATCATCCGGGTCGCGCGGGACTGACGGCCGAGCGCCCGTCACACCTACGCGTACACGTACGTGTCGTACCCGGTGCAGACCTCCTCGGAGCCCTTCACCAGGCAGGCGTCGAGCAGCATCCGGTGCCCCTCGGTGATGTCGCCGGTCTGCCACGGGGTCGTGTAGGGGGAGGAGTGCCCCCGGGTGGAAGCCGTCCGGTAGACCTGGGCGCTGAGCACCCTCCCCTCGATCCCCCACCCGTCGGCCGTGTCGTCATGCGCCCGCAGCGCGTCCCCGGGGGTGCCGAAGGAGTCGGGGTCCGCGTTCCAGTTCACGTAGCCGGCGTAGTCGCCGTCGGCGTAGAGGTAGAGAACCACCGATTCGCCGTTGTCATAGCTGCTCCACGTGTAGGTGAGCCGCGGCGCCGCCGTGGCGGCACCCGCCCCGGCCCCGAAGGACACACCCACCGCCACGGCGGTCGCCGCGAGCACGGTGGCGATCCGGTTCCTCGACTTGACCATGCGAAGCCCCTCCCTCATCAAAGCGATCAAGGTCGGCCGCGATCTTTTCCCGCCGTGTGCGACCGGTCAACGGCCACGCCCTGAACGGGTTCCTTTTCGGCCAGTGGTCCAGATCTGAACCATGGGCCGGAAATCACCACGACTCCACGTGAACAGGACAGCAAGCGATGCCCGGAATGCCGGGAGATGTGCTGATCGCTCGGCAATGGGCCCGGCTGGAACGGAAACGTGAGGTGAATGCCCAGTGTCGGATTCTCGAGATCGGAAGTCTTCCCGATGAGCCGGTGGGCTTGCGGTGTCGCGCGGAGGCAGGCACCGCAAGCCCGCCAGGCTCACTGCGAGTTGTAGGCCTTGAGGCTCACCGCCGGGCCGTCGGAATTGCGTGCGACCGCGGCGACCGCTTCCTTCCCGGTCACGCGCACGACCGCGCTGCCGTGCGCCGGCACTCGGGTCAGGCCGCCGATCGGCGTGACTTCGGCGGCTTGCTGCGTGACCCCCTTGGGAGGCTGGTCCCAGAGGATGTACGCGATCCGTACGGCGACAGGAAAGTCGTCCTCATTGGTGAGCCTGACTGCCGAGAATCGCTCGAACTTGCTGATCTCGCGGCCATGGCGGTCGAGCGCCTGCGTCGTCACCTCGTGCGGTCCGGCGTTGATCCGCGCGGCAGCCACGCTTCGCACCGTCACCCGGACATCCGCCACGTCGTGCATCCTCGGGCCCGAGAACCGCAGGATGTCGATGGTCCCCCCGTACGGCACCGCCAGATTGCCGCGGTCGCTGCCGTACACCGTGCTCACCTTGACCTGTGGGAGCACGTGATCGTTCCTGTCCACGGCTTGGAAACTCAGGACGGGAACCAGCGACTCCGCGGCCACGTTGACGATCTCCAGCTGCTGATTCATCGTCTCGTTCACACCCGAGTCGCCTACGTAGCGGAACGACAGGGCCGAAGAGAACTCCTCGCCCCCGAATCCGGGCTCGACACGCTGCACCTTGCCGACCCTGCCGGCGTGGGCATGCGGCCCGCACCCGGTCACAAGCGCCCCCGTCACCAGCGCCGCCGCTCCTGCGGCGGCCAGTCTTCGCCGACCGGACTTCACGATGCGCACCCCTCCCCATTGATCACATCGCGCGGGACGCTACCTGATCGCCGTCGTCCACTGAGCACCACCCCACCTGGGGATTCCCTGCCGGATGGGCGAGGCGCGGGGCCCGGCAGCGGTCTGCCGGGCCCCGCGCCTCGGGGACAGGGTGCCGTCAGCCCCGCTGGGCGAGGGCCGGGACGAAGCGGGCCGCGTCGATCGTTCCGACGCCGGTCGCCAGGTCGTAGCCCTTCGCCGCGGTGTAGCCGGGGACCCCCGCGAAGCTGTTGTTCGTGCCGTCCTTGACGTCCACGATCCCGGTGGACGGGTTCCGCGAGGACTGCGCGTACAGCGAGTACAGCGCCTGGTGGATGTCGCCCAGCCGGTGCCCGGCGGCCTGGTCGGCCAGGGCCACGATGCCCGCGAAGAGGGGGCTGGCCTCACTGGTGCCGACGTAGACGTCCCAGCCGACCCGCTTCGGGTCGTAGCTGGAGTACACCCATGCGCCGCCCTTCAGCGAGGCGGACATGGAGAGGTCCGGAGTGCCGCGGTGGCCGCCGACCTGCGCCACCCCGTTCTGGTACGAGGGACGGGCGAAGACGTGGGACAGGCCGCCGCCACCGGCGCCGGCGTCGTTGTACACGCTGTCCGGCGCGATGCGGTCGCCCTTGGCGTCCAGGTGCAGCTGGGTGCCGCCGACCGAGACCACCAGGGGGTCGGCGGTCGGCCAGGCGTTGACCCGGTACGGATAGTGGTCCTTGCCGTTCGGGGTGGTGTCGGTGGCTCCGCTGTCGCCGGAGGCGGCGACGACGGTCACACCGTGCCGGTGCGCGTCCTTGAAGGCGTACCGCAGGTTCTCGATGCTGGAGAAGTCACCCTGGCGGAAGCCGGGGAAGCTGTTCTCCGCCACGCCCCAGCTCTGGCTGATCACATCGCCCACGCCGCGGTCGATCAGCGACTTCTCGGCGTCCATGACCTCCCGCAGGCCGGTGGTGCCCTCCCCGATCCCGCCGACCGCGGTCTCCGCCAGGACGATGTGCGCGTCCGGGGCGACGGCGTGCGCCATCTCCACGTCGAGGGTGGTCTCCCCGGCCCAGGCGAGCTGGTCGGCGTCGGTGGGATCGAAGCGCGGGACCTTGCCCCACTTGACCACGTCGACGTGGGTGCTCTTCATGCCGAACCGGGCGCTGTAGACGTCCAGGTCCTTCTGGACGGTCGGCGAGCCGAACGGATCCACGATCACGATCGTGCGCCCCTTGCCGGTGATTCCTGCCCGGTAGAGCGGGTTGAGGTCGTACGCCTGGCGGTACTGGGTCGCGGAGTAGCAGCCGATCCGCCACTTCGCGCGGCACTCCGCCGTGGTCATCAGGTTGTGGGCCGCGCTCTTCGACTGCTGCCCGGCCGCCGGCGCGGGCTTGGCTCCCTGCGCCGGTGGCACGGGTGCGGCGACGGCGGCGGAACCGGACAGAAGCGTCGCTGCTGTCGCGAAACTGGTGAGGCTGGTGATCCAGGCTGCGGCAACCGCAGTGCGCCGCCGCGCATGAATCCTGCGCATAGATGCTCCTCGTAGTGGACTAGACCACGTTCGGCCGTTGACCGCGATCTCACTCCGAGGTCGTCCATGGGGCAAGCGATTGCCGCTGTGTCACTTGTCACTGCTTGGTCCGATTCGAGGCTCTATGTCCCTGCGGGGCGCGATGCGCACAGCCTGGGCAGCCCGGCGGATCCGCTGGTCGCACGGCTGCAGCCCGTCGGCATGGGAACGGTTGCGACCCGGCCCGATGCCCGCTGTGCCGGTGATGTGAGGTGCCCCACGGTCTGTGCGCTGAGGTGCGGGCGCGACGGAAGCGGCACGCTCGGCGGCGGGTCAGGGCCGGGGTGCCGGTGGCGGCTCAGGCACGGACGCACCGCGCGGCGCCGAAGACGGCAGGTCGGCTTCGGGACGGCCGTCCGCAACGCCACGGGAGGAGGCGGCCGGCGCCTGCGGCGGCAGGCTCCCAGCCGTGCTCCCCGATTGGCACACGGCACAGGGGATCCGACGCCTTCGGAGCTGAGGAAGCCGGCCGGTGAGGAGAGGCAGTCCGGCGTGGCAGCGACGAGTCCGGGCACCCGCAGGGTTTCGTCGACGGGCAGCACCCGCCTCTATATCCCGGCCCTCACTCCGGCGCGCGAGCACCACCCGGATCGAGTGGGAACCCGTACACCACTTCTCTGGACGCAACCGTGCGGGCGGGGGCCGACACGGTTGCGCGCGCGATGACCGCGGAGCCGAGATGGGTGTGCGAACACCCCGCACGACCCACGGCTCCCGCGCCAACCCCTGCGGGTCACCCCCACCTTTGAAGGTCTCTAGCCGCATTCGCCGTCGCGCATGCCCAGTCGGAACGCCGCCCACTCCTCCGCGGTGAATCGCAGCGGCGGCGTTTCCCGGTGACGTGAATCGCGGACCGCAACCGCTCCGCCGCCGAGGTCCGAGACCTCCACACACATCTTGTCCCACCGGTTGCTGTAGCTGCTCGTGACCCAGTCCGCATCAGTGAGGTCCATGGCGTACAGCTCAGCCTTGGCCGCGTCCATCCTGGGATCTCCCGTCGATCTCGGATGGAAGCCCCCTTTCAGCATCACCCTGATGCCCCTGACGTGCATCCCTTCCCTGGGTGCACCGGGAACGGCTCATCGGACCACGGGTGGTCCCGCCTCGATGCGGCGCAGCACCGGGAGCAGACGATCCAGGTCCGGGCCGCTCTGGACCTGCCGCTCGTCCCACCAGGTGGCGCCGGCGTCGTGCAGCGGACCGATCACGTCCCTGGCTTTCGCGGCGTCCGCGGGGGTGGCACCGCCGAGCACGAACTCGAAGGGGCGCTCGACGCCCACCGAACGGTGCTTGCGTACGTAGCTGACCAGTTCCTGCACCTCGGCCACATCGGGCACTTGGCCATGCCGTGCCGTCTCGAACAGCGGCACCGCGCCGTCCCACCGCGCTGCCCGCCGCATCGGCGCACGTCGCGGCCAGAAGCCGCCGATCCACACGGGCGGACCGGGCCGCTGGACGGTGGGGGGCAGGAGCGTCACGTCCCGGACCTCGTAGTGCCGGCCGCGGTGGTTCACGGGCTCGCCGGACCAGAAGCGCCCCAGCAGTTCCAGCCCCTCGTCCAGGCGCTCGGCGAGGAGGCGCGGATCGGTGGCGTCGCCGAAGCTGCCGTATTCCTCGTCGATCGGACCGCCCAGGCCCGCGGCGAAGATCATCCGGCCGCCACTGAGGTGGTCCAGGGTGGCCACCTGGCGGGCGAGTTGCTGCGGACGGTACCGGGGAACCGGCGTCAGCAGGGTGCCCAGCCGGATCCGGGAGGTCGCCAGCGCGGCCGCGGTCAGCAGGATCCAGGGGTCCCCGAAGGGACGCCCCTGGTGCCGCCGATGCAGGATGTGGTCCCAGACGAAGACCCCGTCCCAGCCCGCCTGTTCGGCGGCGAGCGCTACGACCGCGACGTTCCGGGGGTCGGCGAAGTCGCCGAAGTTGGGGAGGTTGATCGAAAATCGCACCCCAGCAGGATGCGCGGTCGCCCCCGGAACGGCAATCGGATTCACGGCCGGCCGCGCCTTGCGGCGCGCCTACCCGTCTCACCTGGGAGAGAGGGGAGTTCCGGTCCGATCCCGGCACCAGTTGCCCTGTTGGGCGCGGCCGTCACCCCCAATGCGCGACGATGGCTTCGTCGACGCCGAAGACCGCATCACAGTCGGCGCAGCGCGCGGCGCCGAATACGTAGGTCAGCTTGTGGGCGATATCGGGACGGCCGTCCGCGATGGCGCGGGCGTGCAGCCGTTGCCCGAGCCCCTCCATGGCTGAGGGGGCCTGCGGCTGTAGCGGCAGCCTTCTTGCCGCGGTCTGGTCCATGTACATGCTGTCGGTGGTCGAGAAGTAGCCGTACTCCCCGAAGACGATGAAGTTCTCCGAGCCGCAGGCGGGACAGGGCACCTCGTACTCCCCGTCGTTCAGCCCGTCCAGCCATTCGCCCCAGACCTCGACGCCCTCGAAGCTGAGCAGCGCGGCAAGCAAGTCGACGTACATGGGATCGCCGGCGAGTTCCGGATCCCGGAGGGATTCTTCGGTCAGCTTCATCAGGTCGGACATCTCGCGGGCGTACGTCGCTCGGGGATCCGCGTCGCCGTACGGTTGATCCGTGCTGGCGACAATGGCGCCGGCAAGGCAGAGCGGCATTTGTCGGTCCGAAGGTGACCACTGACGCGCCATCCGCGTCAGTGCGGGCAGGGCCGCGTAGCTCGCCGAGTAGACGGTGCCCTGATGGCACAGCCGGGACCAGAGGTCGTTCCACTGAGGGGCGTCCGGACTCGGGCTCGCGCCGGCAAGCAGGCCGGGGATGTCTTCCGCTGTGCCGTAGGCGTGGTGAAGGTTCGTCCAGTCCGTCATGCCGGGTATCCAAGCAGTCGGATAGGACATCGCTGTGGCGTCCGGCGGAGCGGACGGGCGTGAGCGACAGCAGAGGGAGGACGGAAGAAGTCATGGGCGGGTGACCAGATCGCGCGTCGCTTCGTGCTGTCGAGCCCCAAGGATCGACAGCACCACTTGAACCTGCGGGGACCTTGGCGACGCGTCGACGGCGGCTGACGTCGAGCCTCACATGGTGCTGTGGCCAGTGCAGACTGGGTGTCGCGGCCGGTCGTGGTCGCGACCGTGCGGGTAGCGGATCCCGGGGGATCTTGGCGGACGGGGGGACGGAGTGACCGCTGTGGAAAGCGCTCTGCTGAGATCGGCGCACGAATTGCTGGAGGCGGGGCACGCACCGGTCGCCGCGTTCGCCGACCTCGCAGCGGAGACCGGCGACTGGAACGCCTCGGCTCGGGCCGTCTGCCTGGCACTGGGGATGCCGGCCCCGGACGTGGAGCAGCGACTCGGCCGCGCCGGCGTGGCGGCCCTCGCCGCGGAATTCCATCCGGGTGAGGAGGACTTGTGCGGTGAAGTCCTGGACACAGTGGGGCTGTTCGACGTCCCTCGGCCGCTCGATGAGCGTGGTACGGAGATCAAACGCCTACTGAGCACGGCCGCTGGGGCGCTGGGTGGTATCCCCAGCGGTCACGCGCTTTCCCTCTCCCGCCGCTTCGCCAAGGGAGAACTGACCGAGGCCTTCCTGCTGCTGGCACGGAAGGTGCCCCACCGCGAGCGAGCCAGGCCCGCGGAATTCTGGGCGGCCCTGTCCGCCGCCGGTGACCTGCTGCTCCAGGCCGGCGGCGACGAACATGACGAGGTCGACCGCGCTCTCGCGGACTGCAGACGACGCACTGCCGAAGGCCCACTGGACCGGCCTCGGGCCACCTAGGGTCAGCGCATTGATCACGCCGTTCGGGCTGGGAGTGCCCCGACAGGGCACCAACCTGCTCACACGGCTCCGGAGGCCGTCGGCGCCCCAGGCGTCGCAGCAGGTCAAGTGACCAGGGCGTGGAGCAGCACTGAGACGCGTCCACAGATCGTCCACGAGGGCTGCCGGTCACCTAGACGTGCAGGTGGCCAGGCAGCCCGTGAGACGGTGCCATGAAATGGGTACCGATTTTAGTCGACCAGATCGACTTCAAATGCATCCCGTGAGTCACGTTGCGCGAGACGCGTCAGTACCGCAGCACGATACGGTTCCCTCAACCGGCCCACGCGGGTGATCCCGAAGTGTACCTCCTGGTTCGAGATCGAGATGAGCGACGAAAGCCCGGGCATGGTCCCGGACTGCGTCAGCGCAACAGTCACAGCGTTCGCACCCTTGCCGGGAATTTTGTGCGGCGTCATCCTTTCGTACTGCGCGACAGTCTTGGATACCCATTTCTGGAGATCCTTAAATCTTCCAGCCCAAGCGGGAATTGCCGTATCGGGGCAAGTATCTTTTGCGCTAAGCGAAGAAGTGCCCCCCTTGCCGAAGACGCAGAAATCGAGCGCGTTCGCGGCAACTATGCGCACTCGATTTAGCTCGACTTGAACTCCAGCGCCAGTTGCCGCATCAAAAAACGGGAGCTCGAATGCGTGACTGCTCCCACCTCCTGCGCGGACTGAGACCTCGGGCGACAGAAGTCGGATGGGTGCCAGTCGCAGGTATTCAAGGTCGTTAGCTCGACTACCGTCGTGGCGGACGGAGAGATCGCATGGTTGCCCAAGAAGCATGTAGTACTTCGAAGGTGCAGCCTGAGGGATATCGTCCCGACGCAGGGTAGAACTGGAACGGTTCGCTTCGAAGGAAGCTGGCTCCACGGTAAATTTTCGAACCTGGAATATGTCGCCGACCTCAAGCGGTAGGTGAAGCTCCGAGAGGTGCTCCGATTCCTTGAAGAACTCCATGCGTTGCATCTCGGCCAGCTCTGCCTTAATCCGCGTTTGGTCCCGCTGTAGGGGCATATTGACGGTGTTAAGGCTGAGGATCGCACTGTTGTGTCGGTGTAGCTCTGGATCGCGACGAAGTGAGGCTAGAACTCGGTCCTGAGTAAATGCAGAAATCAACCTCAGGAGCGTGTCTGGCCCCCACGTTCCATCCAAGTGACGATTGCCGTTCAGGGCTGTTTCTAGAGTGTACGGATCTTTCGCCTGAACCTGCTCCAAGGCATGGGACCATGTATCGCGAATGGCATTTGCTACAATCTCCTGCATTCTCTCAAGCGCGGGGACCAGGAGCGTTAGTTTCAACATGGCTGGGAAACGACCCGGCTCTCTGGAGAGATGTCCCTTGGCGATAACAAGGAATTTGGCAGCATCGACGGCGAACTCCGCACTAAGGTGTCGCCATGCTTCAATCTCCTCGTCAGGGTTCGTAACGGTGTGAGTGAGGAGGGCTACTCGCCAATGGGGGTGATCTCCCTGCAGGACACGCTGAATTTCCGCTTCGCCGGCAGTGTCCGAGGCACCCTCTCGCTCGAACCCTCTGTCGAAGAGCAGCAGGGTGGAGATGTCATCTCCCAGCAGGCCTGCGCTTTGCTGGCGCCACTCATCCAACGTTAGAGTTAGAAACTCCGGAGGATCCGCCAAGAGGTTACGGAGCATGACCATCGCGTTGGCGTCCTCGTTAGGGGGAGCGTCAGCGTCGATTGCTTGGGGCCCGAGGTGGTTTCTAACGAGCGTCGATATTTCAGAGCGAGCGTCGACGTCCAGAGTCTCCCAGGCACCGCGAACGATTTCAGCTGCTAGATCCGCTGGGAGGTCTTCCTCTGAGAGCTCCGCAAGATCGGGGTGTGAGGTAGCCATCGTCAAGAGAATTTCGCGATCTAGACTCTCCCGCTCGATTGCAGCCACCACCTCGAAAACATCATCCGTGGTGATGCTGTAGTAGTCGTCGACGCAGACGATACGCTGAATGTTGGCCAGGGCTATGAGCTCCTGAGCCGCCTTCTTTGCTTCTTCAACGCTTTCCAGCGGAGACTTTTCCCGCGCAGCAGTCGCCAGCGAGCCATCTTCGTCTGAAGCTGCATCTTCTCCCAAATTCACGAAGGTCTCAGTTGACACGCATACCCCCCAGGTCGAGTGCAAATGTATATAGACGCCCCTGTTCGTTTCTTTGAGGCGTAAGTGAAACTGAGCAGTGTTCCGAATCGAGCAACTGGGTGATAACGTACAACCCCAGTCCTCGACCCTCGCCGCGGCCCTTTGATGAAACGAATGGTTCGAAAAGGGTGCGCTCGACAACAGGGTTAATTCCTTGCCCGTTGTCACTCACGAGTACGAACGGAGCGCGGATCTGGATTCGCACCGTCGGAGAGGCTACCAATCCCAGACGTCTGTCGTGGAGAAGCCAATACTCGCTATTCAGGATCAAATTATCGAAGATCTGCGTCAGCTTCCCCTTGTTGACTGACACTGAGAAGTCGTCGACTGTCTCGTCGACCTCGATAGTCAGAGGGCCTGACATCCACCTGGCCCTGTAGTATTCCGCTACCTCGGCACAGAATGTGCTCAAACCGATTTTTTCCCTTCGTTCTCGCATGTAGCGAAGGGAAGGATTAAGATGTGCGAGCTGGCGCTTCAGAGCGCTGCTCGTCGATTGCATGAACTGAAAGTAGGCGGCCATCCGCTGATCCATTGCGCCGGCCACCTGCACGTGCCGCTTGATTTGCCCAGTGCGTACGGTGATTCCTTCGGCGATAGTCGCTACCTCATGTGAGATAGCTTCCGCAGTTAGGCCCAGCGAAACGGTCTCCCACGTGAGCGTGAGCTGTTCGCGTACTTGCTCCGCCTGGTCGCGCAGAAGTTGGATTACAGCGCGCTCAGCCTCCAAGGAGTCAAGAAGTTCCTCTATTTCGCTAACTGCCGAATTTGCTCGCTCGTGTGCGCGGTTTATTCCGTCCAATGCCGAGGCAATGTCAGGGGACATGGCCATGCTGGCGAAAGATGCTTGATCGCCATCAAGCTCTTCGCGAACGCGATTTGCATTCTCAACCGTGGCACGTGAGCCGGCCCGCAACGAGTTGAGTTGATGCCTTGCCCGTACAACGGTTGTGATTCGCTGGTCGACACGTTGGAGAAGTAGCTCGGCGTCTGCCCCAGGTTCGACCCTAGCCTCAGCCGCTCGAAACTCTGCCCTGTAAGCATTGTAGGAACGACGCAGGGCTTCCTGCAGCTTGTCGGCGAAGCCACGCCAAGTTTGCAGAAGAAGGCGAAAATTTCGATAGGCTGGTGTGTCGGCGAATCCTTCGCGATCGGTAGTCTCGGTTAGCTGAGAGTTGTTCTTAGCCGTGATGTCAACAAACCCAAGTGTATTCTCGGGCTTGAGAGAATAGTAGGATGCACCGCTAGTCGAAGCCTTTCGCAGACCGAGCCAGTCTCCATCCATCCGAATCCCGAACCCATCGCGGTAGACCCGAATCCCGCTGAGGTTTTTGACATACGATCGGAACTCCGATCGGCTGTTGAATGTCTGAAGTGTATCGGCTCCTAGATCCAGCGAATCAATCTCACCCGTAAAGGGGCCGGGGTCCGCCGCGTGGCCTTCGGCTGTGGCTACCCCTCCAATAGAACTGAGCCGTTCGGTATGATGAAAAGCGAGAAAGTAACGGTTGTCCTCAGCCGGTTCCCATCCGTAGGTATCTACGTGGTGTGAACGATTTACCTGTAGCCATTTCCAGAATGACTTGCCGGCGTCATCCATGATTAGGCGCTGGAAAAGTAGCCTGTCATCATAAGCGCCTTGAGGTGGCGCCAAAAGGTCGAGTTTGAGGACGCCATGAATATTCAGAACGTCCTCGTGATAGTCGATCTCGAATCTGTAGTCGGCGGCTTCTCGAACCTTCGTAGATAGCGAGTAGAGGTCAACTGGGGCGTCATCGATGGTGAGGAAAACTCGGAACCCGCGCGTCTTTCCGTAGGGAGAGATAAGTACTGAAAGTTCTCGTTGCAAGGATTGGCCATCGCTGGCAGAGGTCATCCATTGCTCGGGTTCCCGTAGGTTATAGATGGTCAGAGTGGTGCCGTGTTTACGATCTGATGGCCGGCTGATGAGTCGCAGGGGTACAGACGAGAGCGATCCTTGGTTGTTGAAGGACTCCCAATCGATAGTGATCTGATGTTCTTCGTCAGAACCGATCGGCCGAGTAATGATCTCAATAACTTGGCCCAATCGCTGGGCTCCAAGACGGCCAAGTCCCTTGTCGCCGAGGGGTGTACGTCCCATGCGGGTTTCCCTGCCAGCAAGCTTCATTTCGCGTTTTCGCGAGTTGCTGATCGTGAGCCAACCGCGAATTATGTCATCGACATCCATTCCTGAGCCGTTGTCCTCCACCCTCAAGAATGACCGATCTTCAATTGTTGGATCAGATCGATCTTGGGGAAGGCCAGTCCAAATGGTCACGCGGGCGCGAGTTGCATCGGCGTCGTAGGAGTTCTTTACAAGCTCGGCGAGAGCTTGCATAGAATCAGAGATTAGATCTTCGCCAAGCTTGAAAACGACCGAGGGGTGTACGTCTAGATGTACCTCTTGGCTCTGGCCGTCACTGGCGAAGTGTCCGTTGGATGTCACAGGTCCCCCTCTTGAGGATGGTCGCCGGCGGGACCTTGCATCACCAGGATGCTCTCTGAGGTCATGGTTTCCACCCTGGCATTGCGGGCGGCCATTCGCTTGGAACTCTTTGGGATCTTACGCTCTAGCGTTTCTACGTGGCGCGCCCCTCTATCTGCTAGGAGATCTCGAACTATCGCCACGGTCGGTACCACTACGCCACTGATGCGACGCTCGCCCAGTGTCCAAAACATCCAACCCTCGGATCGCAAATTCATCAACATCGACCCCAGTGCGGCATCCAGGTCGTTAAAGAAGGCGACGAGGCGCAATTGTGCATTCCTGGGGCGATCGGCAAGAGCATCCAGACACATTCCGAAGGAGCTGGATCGGGAGCGTAGATGCTCAGTGTTCTCCAGAGCCCCCTTAAGGACGCCGCCGAGGCTGGCGCTATCGATAGAGCGCGTGTACCTCAGAAGCTCCATTGAGAAGCCGGGGACGTCGGAATGGTCGATCCACTGCAATGGAAGATAGCTGTGCTGGCCGTATGTGACAGTCGTGATGTTATCGCCGTACGGGGGTGACGTCATTATGACATCGGATTTTGTTAGAGGACTATGGGGATGGTCGCGGGCGTCCGCTCTCTCGCAGTGCACAAAAAATGTTGGATTTCGTTTCCGGCCTTCGGCGATTGCGAGTGACTGGGCGGCAAGGCGGTCGCAGTGTTGACGCAATACCCTAGAAAAGGTGCCAAAAACGTCAATGCTTCTATTCGCGGTTTCCGTTTCGTCGTAAGCGTGCAGTTTGACTGTTGATGTACGACTATTGCTCACCAGTCGGATGGTCTCTGCGAAGGTTACCCAAAGTGCCTGCCTGATCAAATCCTCAGGTAGCTGCTGGATGGCGCGGCGCAGCCTGGAGAGCTCGATCGATACGTCTGTTCGGAACCACTTATCGCGGTTGTGGAAATCCACGGCGATCGCTTGTCGTCGATCGCTGCTAGCTCTTTCCAAAACGTGTTCAGCTGACGAATGGAGAAGCGCGAGGTCATAGGAGTTCGACTTGACCTTTGAGATCAGTACCGCGAGTGGATTCACGTCGCGGCCCGTAAATGAGAGACCTCGCCGGATTGATTCCAAGAGAACAGTCCCCGAACCCATGAAAGGGTCGTAGACGTTTGAGACGTCTGGATCAACCGTGAGTAGGTCTTCTAGGAGTGCGCCCTGCAGTTGTGGAACCATCATCGCCGGGTATGCGAACAGCCCGTGTCCATGTTCCCGCTCCGCCTCACCTTCGAAGGTCCAGAAGTCTGGTGTAGTCGCAGCCCGTCGCCTGAGCTGTTGAGCCAATTCGCGGTCCAGGTTGGCCTGTCTGAGGGGATGCTCGCGGCGGTGAGCGCGCGGCCCGGTTGCGGATGCCTCCTGCAGTGAGGGACCACTCATGAGGAGCTCCTTCCTGCGCCCTAGGCAGCGCGGCAGTGTGTCGCCCCTGTCGTGGGACTGTGACAACGTCTACAAATAAGTGAAGTGAACCAGATTGAGAGTCCGAGCGCCAAGACCCAACTCGCGCGTTGTGACGGTCTGTTGACGTCCCGTTTTGACGTACGCGGCGATCTCGAACCAGCGGTCGAACGGGTGGCGTAGAGAGGCTTTGGGCTGGAGCTGCCATGGGGCGAGGGATCGGGGCCCGTAAGCTTGCGGCGACTCGGGCGGTCTGTTGACCTGCCCGCTAAGGCCCGATGTGGGCCCCGATCTTCGAGGCTCGCCCCATGGTGGCTGCCTAAAGCATCGGCGCGCCGGCCGCCCCAGCCACCGCGGTTCCAACCTCATGGCCCCTGGTCTATCCCTGCGTGCGCGCGGTGGCGGACGGCGCGCCGAGCGGGGCGAAGACAGGAGCGTGGGCGCGGCCGGACGTCGGCCGCGCGCCCGGCGGAGCGTCAGCGACGCCGGGTGCCTTGATGAAGTAGAGAAAGTCTTACCGCGCCGAGGCCAGGCGCACGTGTCCTGTCTCGGTTGATCGTTGACAGTGTGGCTTCGACTGCAGCTTGGCAGCGGTCAACTGCGGGCTATACCTGACGGAACGTGATCTCCGCGGGTGCGGCTCAGGTTGCCTCATGGTCGATGCGCTCTGCGGCGCTGAGCAAGTGGCCGGGCAGCTTCGAGCTGGCGTCCAAGACCTCGATGCCAACGAGACACCCCTGGTCGTCGAAGTCGAGGTTGATCATTCCATCCACGGCGACGGGATCGCAGGGATAGCAGCGTGCCACTTTGACTGCCGGATCCGAGAAGTACACGTACGCCGCGTTCGCCTGCCGGTCGTAGGTAACTCTGAGGTCTGTCATGGGAGCACGGTAAGCCCCGAGACACCGCCGTTGGGCGGAGGACCTTGGCCCTACGCAGAGGTCAGGCGCTTGCCGTCGTGGCTGCGGACGTGTGGGCCGTTGCTGTCCAGGGCATCCAGGAGCCGGACCGCGAAGACCTCGGCCATTCGGTCTGCGACTTCTTCGGGCGTGAGCCAGTCGACGGCTGTGGACTCGTCGGAGGTGCGTTCGGTGCCGCCGGAGGGCTTGCAGCGGAAGACCAGGGCGACGATGCCGCGGGTGGTGTTCTTGTAGACGCCGGTGAGTTGGTCGACCTCGACGTGGATGCCGGTCTCTTCCCAGACCTCGCGGCTGACGCCGGCTTCGGGGGTCTCGTGCAGTTCCAGGACGCCGCCGGGGAGCTCCCAAGTGCCGTTGTCTGCTCGGCGGATCGCCA
This sequence comes from Streptomyces sp. NPDC088354, assembly GCF_044753585.1. Taxonomy (NCBI): domain Bacteria; kingdom Bacillati; phylum Actinomycetota; class Actinomycetes; order Kitasatosporales; family Streptomycetaceae; genus Streptomyces; species Streptomyces sp. NPDC088354. Next base: position 111,608 of record NZ_JBIVNJ010000012.1, read on the forward strand.
GGAGCCGGCCGTCCTCGCGTACTACGGCTCCGGCTACGGATACCGAGTGCAGCGCTGGCGTCGGTGCGGGCCCCTGCGATTTACTCATGTACAGGAGCATAGGAGGCTGAGAAGGACTATGGGAACCGCGGTAGGAGGGGAGAAGTCGGTGCCTCGGTATGTGGAGATCGCCGATGAGATCGTTCTGCAGATCCGGCAGGGCGTTCTCAAGCCCGGCGACACGGTGCCGAGCGAGTCGGAACTGATGGACCGCTACGGCGTCTCCGGTGGCACGATCCGCAGGGCGATGACGGAGGTCCGCGCGAGCGGCCTGGTGGAGACGCGCCACGGCAAGGGTTCGACGGTCAAGGACCGCCCGCCTGTGCGGCATCGGTCGTCGGACCGCTTTCGCCGCTCGCTCCGCCGGGGTGGCAAGGCCGCGTACCTGGCCGAGTCCGAGCAGTCCGGTGCCGAAGCGAAGGTCAGCGTTCTCTACATCGGCCCCGTGGAGGCCCCCGAGGACATCGCCGAGCGGCTCGGTGTGGAGGTAGGCGCCAAGGTGCTGGCCCGGCGGCGGCTCTACTTCCGCAACGGCACCCCGGTTGAGACAGCCACCTCGTACCTGCCGTGGGACGTGGCGAAGGACATCCCCGAGCTGTTCGCCGAGAACCCGGGCGGCGGTGGCATCTACGCCCGGCTGGAAGACCACGGGCACGAGTTCGCCGAGTACGTCGAGACCTTGCAGGCCCGGCCGGCGTCCAAGGCGGAGTCGTCGGAACTGGCGCTCAGTCCTGGTGCACCGGTGATCCACCTCATCCGGAACGCGGTCACCGTGGACGGCCGGGTGGTGGAGGCGTGCGACACGGTCATGGCCGCTGACCAGTTCGTTTTCACCTACCGCATCCCTGCCGTCGACTGACGCTCGCTCAACTCCGTACAGCCCGCCGTGATTTCTTCTTCGCGGCGGGTTGACTCATGTATAGGAGTCGGGCACTCTTCTTCATGTCACTCCTATACATGAGTGACCGAGTTGAAGCCTCTATAGAGGAGTGATCTTCTGTGCGTCAGATCCCCGTCGACACCTCCGCCGCCACCGTGATGGTCGCGCAGCCGCCCCAGCCCAAGGTCCGCGACCGTCGCACGGGCGAGATCGCTACGGACGCCGAGACCGGCGCGACGATGATGACCGTGGACGTGATGTTCGCGGCGAACGGCGAGGTCGAGATCCTGTCGGTGTCCGTCCCGGAGCCCGGTATCTCCGGCGAGCTGGTGATGGGCACCCCGGTCGCGATCACCGGTCTGATCGCCCGGCCGTGGGAGAACGAGTTCAACGGCCAGCGCCGCCACGGCATCAGCTTCCGCGCCGTCGCGGTCACCTCGCTCGCCGCCGGCGCCGCGAAGGCGGCCTGAGCCATGACCCGCTTCACGGTCGCGCTGCTGCTGGTCGTCGCCACCGCGCTGGTTCTGCGGTGGCGGCGTCCCGCCTGGTACTGGCTGACCTTCGGCGTCACCCTCGCTGTCCTGCGGGTCCTCGTCCGCTACACCACGGTCATGGAGGCGTGCGGGCTGACCGTGCCGCCGTCCCGCTGGCGCATGGCCCTCGCGCGGGCCACCAACCGCCCCGCCCCCACCTCGCGGGCCCCGCGCATCCTGCGACTGCGCCCCACCCGCACCGGCCTGGTGGTGCGGTTAGGACTGCGCCCGGGGCAGGACGCCTTCGACGTCGCCGCCTCCTGCGACCGACTTCGGCACTCCTTCGGCATGTACGGCGTCACCTCGCGCGAGCTGCGCTCGGGCGTCGTGGAGCTGCGGATGACCGGATACGACGTCCTCAAGCGGGTGCAGATGCCCGCGAAGATCGACCGCACCCCGATGCGGGTCCCGGTCGCCCTGCGGGAAGACGGCGCCGTCCACTACCGCGACTACCGCACCGTCCCCCACGCCCTGACCCTCGGCGCCACCAAGTCCGGAAAGTCGGTGTACCAACGGAACCTGGTCGCCGAACTGGCAGCGCAGGACGTCGCCCTGGTCGGCATCGACTGCAAGCAAGGTGTGGAGCTGTTCCCGCTGGCCCGCCGGTTCTCTGCCCTGGCCGACAACCCCGACACCGCCGCCGACCTCCTCGACGCCCTCATCGACCGCATGGAGGCCGTCTACCAGCTCATCCGCGCCGAACAGCGGATCACCGCCGACGTCCCCGATGCGGAGATCGCCGCCGACATCTGGGACCTGCCCGACCACCTGCGCCCGACCCCGATCGTGGTCCTGGTCGACGAGGTCGCCGAACTCGCCCTGTTCACCACCAAAGACGAAGAAAAGCGCCGCGACCGCATCATCACCGACCTGGCCCGCCTCGCCCAGCTCGGCCGCGCCGCCGGCATCTACCTGGAAATCTGCGGACAGCGCTTCGGCTCCGAACTCGGCAAGGGCATCACCATGCTCCGCGCCCAGCTCACCGGCCGCACCGCCCACCGCGTCAACGACGAACCCTCCGCGAACATGGCCTTCGGCGACATCGCCCCCGACGCCGTCCTCGCCGCCATCCAAATCCGCCCCGACACCCCCGGCATCGCCGTCACCGGCGACTCCACCGGCGGATGGGCCCGCATCCGCACCCCCCACACCACGCTGCGCGAGGCCGTCAACGCCTGCAACCGGCACGCCGACCGCACCCCGGACCTCCCTGAACTGGCCCCGTTCCGGCCCGCCCTGGATGCCCACCTCACCCGGGTGACGGCACCGCCCGCCAAGACACCGGCCCCGGCCGCTGCCTGATCCCTCCCCGCCCCAACGGCCGACGCGACCGCCTCGCGCCACGTCCCTACCCCTCCGATGCCGAAAACAGGAAGGAGACCGACGATGCCCAAGCTCCGCGTGGACGCCGTCCTCGTACAGGCCGTGATCGCCGGTGCCCTGTCCTTCGCCCACCTGCACGACCTCGCAGCCGCAGCCGGACAGGACGGCTGGAAAGCCTGGGCCTACCCCATCAGCGTCGACCTGCTCCTCGTCGCCGCCTGGCGAAAGCTCCGCTCCCTCCGTCCCAGCGGTGAACCGGTGCGAGCCGCGTGGTTCTGGTTCGCCACGGCCCTGACCGCCTCCCTCGGCGCCAACGTGGCCACCGCCGGCCTCCTCGACCTGGACCACGTACCCGACTGGCTCAGCATCCTCGTCGCCGGATGGCCCGCCCTGGCCTTCCTCGGCGGCACTCTCCTCGTCCACTCCCCAAGCCCCGCCCCCAAACGACAGGAAGCCCCGGCCCCCGACGTGACGGCGGCACACCTCGAACGCGCCGCTGAGCCCGCGCCCGTGTCGGACGCAGTCGAGGCAGCCGAGCCCGTCCCGGCTCTGCCTGCCTCGCAGCCCGCCGCTGCGACGGCGCTTCCCGCGGTCCCGGCCGCACTGGTTACCCACGCCCGCAAGGTCGCCGACGACCACCACGCCCGCACCGGGACCCCGATCGACACCGACACCCTGCGCGTCCGGCTCGGCGTCCCCGCCCAGCTGGCCGACGCCATCGCCGCCCACCTCACCTGACAGGAGAACACCGCAATGCGTCCGCACATCCGCGCCGCCCTGGAACGGTCCGCCGAACTCACCCGGAACCACCGCCTGGTGGACGCCATGCGCCTAGGCGAGGACGCGATCAACCAGGCCACCGACGACGAACACCCCGAGATCCGCCAATGGCTCACCGACCACGCCGGCGACTTCACCGGACAGGAGGACTGACCCCGATGCCCGCCCGCGACTTCTTCCACTCCGTGATGCGGATCGGCCCCGTGCAGATCGGCACCCACCGCGACCGCCACGGCGCCACCAAGCACGCCGCGGTGTGCACCAACGACCGCTGCGGCTGGTCCGCCGACTACTCCAGCCAGTCAGCCGCCCAGCTGGCCGCCCGCACCCACCGCTGCACGGCCCGATAGGAGACCCGCCCGTGGAAGTCCCGCTCTGGTTCGCCCTGATCGTCGTCGGCTACCTCGGCTGCAAACTCATCCGCCCGCCGCTCTGGCTCGTCCTGGTGCTGCTCCTCGGCGGCTACCTCATCGCCGACAGCCTCCTCGCCCCCGTCATCGACACCCTCATCGAGAAGTAGGGAGACCGCTCATGCTCCGCCCGAAGATCCCCACCAACCCCACACCCACCGGGACCGTGATGCCTCTCCCGGTCGAGCCGACCGCCATCGTGCCGTCCACCCCGACCCCGGCCGCCGCGCCCGTCCCCGCCGCGCCCGTCCCCGCGGCCCCGGCTCCGGTGTCGTCCCGGCCCGTCGTACAGCTCACCCCGGGCGCCCTGATCACGCTCGTCGGTGGCGGCACCGCGGTGGTGCTCGTCGTCGGCACGGTCCTGGTGTCGCTGCTGCTGGCGGTCGCCGTCACCGCCGCATCCGTCGCCGTCTGCGCCGTCGTTCTGCGCTCGATGCTCAACGGCCAGCGTCAGCGCTGACCGGCTCCCGGGGCGGTCTCAACCGCCAAGTATCGCCCGCCCCGGGAGCCACGCCCCTGCCCGAACCAGAGATCCGGAAGGAACCCCCATCATGACCCACCCTGGACGCACCTCGCGGCGGATCTGCCCGGCCTGCGACGGCTTCCCCGTCGTCGCCATCACCACCGGCACCCGCCTGCCTGACGGCTCCCGCGGCACGCTCCGTGTCAGCTGCCCGACCTGCTCCGGCTCCGGCACGGCCCGGCCGGCCGCCGTTCCGGCTTGGGTGAGGGCGGGTGTGTCGTGCTGACCTACGTCGACTTCTTCTGCGGTGCGGGCGGCTCCTCCTCCGGCGCCGCCGCCGTCCCGGGTGTCCGTCCGGTGCTGGCCGCGAACCACTGGGACAAGGCCATCGCCTCTCACTCGAAGAATTTCCCCGGGGCGGATCACTTCCTGGGCGACCTGCACGACGCCGACGTCGCCCGCTTCCCTGCGGCTGACTTGTTCTGGGCCTCCCCGGAGTGCCCGCAGTGGTCCAACGCCCGGGGCAAGCGACGCGACTTCGACGCCCAGCCCGACCTGTTCGGCGACACCCTCCCCGACGCCGCGACCGACCGGTCCCGTGCCCTGATGTGGGACGTCCCCCGCTACCTGGAGGCCTGCGCCGCCCGCGGCAAGCCCGTCCTCGCGGGTGTGGTGGAGAACGTCATCGACGTCCGCGCCTGGTACCGGTGGACCGAATGGGTCGCCGCCATCCGCGCCCTGGGCTACCGCACCCGGCTGATCGCACTGAACTCCATGCACGCCCGCCCGGTCCGCTCGACCCCCGCACCGCAGTCCCGCGACCGCCTCTACCTCGCCTACTGGCGCACCGATCTGGGCCGCGACCCGGACTGGGACCGCTGGCTCCGCCCACAGGCCTGGTGCCCGCGGTGCGAGCAGACCGTGAGCGCGGTGCAGTCGTTCAAGAACCCGCAGCGGGACATGGGCCGCTACCGCCAGCAGTACGTGTACCGCTGCCCCCGGGCAGCTTGCCGGAACTCGGTCCTGGAACCTGGTGTCCTGCCGGCCGCGGTGGCGATCGACTGGACCCGCCCCGGCACCCCCATCGCCGACCGCCCCAAGGGCCTCTCGCCGAAGACCCTCGCCCGCATCCAAGCAGGCCTGGACCGCTACGCCCTCCCCGTCACCGTCCCGGCCGGCGGGACCTGGCGCACCGACCCCGCCCCGGTCACCGAACCGATGCCTACCCGCACCACCCGGGAGAACGACGCCCTGGCGGTGCCGCCTCTTCTGGTGCCAGTGGAGGGCAGGGAAGGCAAGCAAGCTGCCCCCGCTGGCGACCCGCTGCGCACCCAGACCGCCCGCAACGAAACCGGCCTGGCCTGGCTGCCGTTCATCACCGAACTGCGCGGCGGCTCCTCCGACGCCCGCCCCGTCACCGACGCCCTCGCCACCGTCACCGCCTCCGGCAACCACCACGGCCTGGTCACCGCCCCCGAACCCGTCCACTGGGACACCCTCCTCGTCCCCTACTACGGCACCGGCACCGCCCACACCGTCCGCGAGCCCGTCGGCACCCTCACCACCCGCGACCGCTACGCCCTCGTCAACGGCCCCGCCGTCGACCTGGACGCGGTGCTGTTCCGGATGCTGGAGCCCGGCGAGATCGGCCGCGGGATGGCCTTCCCCGACACCTACGCCGTCCTCGGCAACAAGCGGGAGAAGGTCCGCCAGTACGGCAACGCCGTCACACCCCCCGTCGCCGAAGTCCTCGTCTCCGCCCTCGTCGAAGCCATCACCGGCACCGCGCTGGAACGGGGCCGCGCATGACCGACACCGCCACCGCGGCGGGCCTGGACCCGACCACCCTCGCAGACCTCCTGCGGGTGGCCGGCGCCCCGGACTTCCACCGCTGGGAAGAACAGATCCGCCGCACCGGCGGCTGCTCCGACCCCATCCACCTGACCGGCTGGACCCTCACCAAAGACAAGGTGAGCGGCGAGACCCTGCACCACTACTCCACCGAGAACGAACCCGGCGGACGCCTCCGCATCGCCTGCGGCAACCGCCGCGCGTCACGCTGCCCGGCCTGCGCCTGGACCTACGCGGGTGACACCTACCACCTCATCCGCGCCGGCCTCGCCGGAGACCAGCGCCGCGACATCCCCAGCACGGTGCGGGACCATCCGCGGGTCTTCGCCACCCTTACCGCGCCGTCGTTCGGGCGCGTGCACAACCGGCCCGACACCGGCCGCTGCCGCTGCGGCAACCAGCACCCCGCCGACGATTCCGCCTTGGGGACCGCGCTCGACCCGGGGACCTACGACTACGCGGGGGCGGTGCTGTTCAACAACCACGCTGGGCAGTTGTGGCAGCGGTTCACCAACCGGCTCCGCCGCGAGATTGCCGCCCGCGCCGGCCTCACACAGAGGGCCATGCGCGAGGTCCTGCGGGTCTCCTTCGGGAAGGTCGCCGAGTTCCAAAAGCGTGGCGCCGTGCACTTCCACGCCGTCATTCGTCTCGATGGCCCCGAAGGTCCTGACACAGAGCCTCCGTCCTGGGCCACCGTGCAGCTGCTCACTGACGCGATCCGTGCCGCCGCACACCACGGCTACACGAGCGTCAGCGTCCCCGCCGCCGGCGACCAACCCGCCCGTACGTTCCGCTGGGGTGCCCAGCTCGACGTCCGACCGGTCAAGGCGTTCGGGGACGGCTCGGACATCACCGAGCAGGCGGTCGCCTCCTACGTCGCCAAGTACGCCACCAAAGCAGCCGAGAACACCGGCACCCTCGACCGCCGCATAGGCGAACTCGCTGAACTCGACCGCCACCAGGTGCCCGACCACGCCCGCCGCCTCATCCAAGCCTGCCGCGACCTCGACGACCTCTACCCCGACCGACGCCTGTGGGCCTGGGCACACATGCTCGGCTTCCGCGGCCACTTCTCCACCAAATCCCGCGCCTACTCCACCACCCTCGGCGCGCTGCGCCAGGAACGCGCCGACTACCGCGCGGCCCAAGAACACGCGGACCTCGGCCTGGAGCCCATCGAGCCGGACACCGTCCTGGTCCTGGCCGACTGGCAATACGCCGGCCACGGCCACACCCCCGGCGAATCCGCCCTCGCCGCGTCCATCGCCCGGGACATCCAGCTCAACCGCGAAACCGCACGCGATGCCCTGCACGACCAACTCGCCCTGGAAGGAGCCGCAGCGTGAAAGACGAATTGATGACCGTTCCGCAGATTCTTGCCGAGTTGGGAGGAGTCTCACGCCGTACGTTCTACCGCTGGCGTGAACTGGGGCAGGGTCCTGACGCTTTCAAGCTGCCCAATGGGGAGCTCCGGGTCTGGCGCAGTGACTTCATGGCGTGGCTGCGCCGACTGGAGGGGGCTGCCGCATGAAGTCTCTCGACGTGAAGGTGTGGGCTGTTCGCAAGCGGAACACCAAGACACCGTCCTACAACGTGCGCTGGTCCGTGGGTGGCCAGGTCTTCTCCGATACGTTCCGGACCAAAGGTCTCGCCGAGAATTTTCGCTCCAAGATTCTGCGGGCCGCCCACGACGGTGAAGAGTTCGATGCTGACTGCGGTCTCCCTGGGTCCATGGCTGCGAAGAAGCCCACGCTGACCTGGTACGACTTCGCGCTCAAGTACCTGGCCATGAAGTGGCCGCACGCCGCGCCGAATACGCGTGTCGGGATCAATGAATCGCTGGCGGCGGTGACCGTGGCGCTTCTGGATGACCGTCTCGGCAGGCCTCCGGAGGAACTGCTCCGCAAGGCCCTGCGGAACTGGGCCTTCGTTCTGCCGGGGCCGAATGATCGGGAACTGTCACCGGAGATCGCCAACGCGCTGCACTGGGTGTCCAAGGCATCGCGCCCGCTGGCCGATCTCGGGGACCCAGTGATCGGCCGTGCCGTGCTCGATTCGCTCAAGCTCAAATTGGACGGTACCTCGGCGGCCGCTGAGACCGTGCGCCGGAAGCGACGAACTCTCGTCAACGCCATGCATTACGCGGTCGACCTGGGGGAGTTTCCAGAGAATCCGCTCTCCGGCGTCCGGTGGCAAAAGCCCAAGGTTTCCAGCGAGGTAGACCCTCGGGTCGTCGCCAACCCTCACCAGGCCCGGGCCATGTTGTGCGCCGTGTCATACATCGGCGGCTACCGTCGTGCTCGCGGCCGGCGCCTGGTCGGTCTCTTCGCCGCAATGTACTTCGGGGGCCTGCGCCCGGCCGAAGCGGTCGGACTCGCCGAGAGTGATCTCACCCTGCCCCCGTCCGGCTGGGGCTCCGCCCTGCTCCACCGCACGCGCCCCAGCGTCGGCAAGCAGTGGACCGATTCGGGGGAGAGCCACGACGACCGCGGTTTGAAGAACCGGCCGGCGGAGGACGTGCGGCGGGTGCCGATTCCCCCACAGCTCGTGGCCATCTTCCGGGAACACCTCGACACCTTCGGGACCGCCGGCGACGGGCGCCTGTTCTTCAGCGAGGGCGGGGGAGTGGTCTCCTCGTCCTCCTACTACCGGGCCTGGCAGGAGGCTCGGCTACTGGCCCTGCCTCCGGCCGTGGCGGCGTCGCCCCTCGCACGCCGCCCGTACGACCTGCGGCACTCGGCGCTGTCGACGTGGCTGAACGCCGGCGTGGACGCCACGGAGGTCGCCGAACGAGCGGGCAACAGCGTGGAGGTGCTGCTCAGCCGGTACGCCAAATGCATCGACGGGCGGCAGGAGGTCGCGAACCGCCGGATCGAGGACCTATTCCGCGAGTACGAGTGAAATTCACTGCCTGCGCCAGTGCCCCTGGAACCCGCCCCCTCCAGGGGCTCTGGCGTTTGTGCGCCCTGACAGGCAGTCGCGCCCGGCGTGCCCTTGGCCCCCGGGGGCGCATGGGTTGTCGGAGGTAGCTGGCAGGCTGGGGGCATGGTGATCGACGGATACGAAGACGACCCGCTTGTTGCCGGGGAGGAGTTGCTTTCCCGGCCGGGCTTTTGGGCCGCCTATCTGCTGTGGCTTTGCGAGACGGACGAGGGCGACGAGCCGGATCCTGCATGGTTCGGCGCGGACGAGGCTGATGCCGACGCTGCGTACGGGGCATTGTCCGACGAGGAGCACTGGCCGGTCTTTCGGATCCCCTTTGGCGACGGCCACTGCGCCGTAGTGCTGGCACGTAATTTTGCCGAGGACGCAGGGATGGAGTACTTCATCACGCATCCCGCCTGGGGCCGCCGCGGCCACCTCGCCACGGCCGATGGACACCAAGCCGGCCCTGGCTTGTCCTGGCCTGAACTGACCCATATCGCCCGCACGCCTGATCCGGCCGCCCCCGGAGTGCAGGATCCGAGCGCCCGCCTGCTCCTCCTCCTGCCGGCGCTTGGCGACGCGGACCTTCCTGTCGACGCTTCCGACGTAGTTCGCGACGCTCTCATTCAGGTGGGAGCCGCGGTGGATACGGCCCCGTCGGTCGCCGAAGCTCTGGTGTCGGAACATTCATTGTGGGAGCCAGCAACATGGAGCCTGCCGGGTCTGTCCCCGCTCTCCGGCGGCCAAGAACCCTTTGCTGGCATTCTCTACTGCGATGAACCGGGAAGCCCCCGGTACGGAATACGACTTGCCCAAGGCATCAGTCGTGAGCAGAGCGATCGGCTTGCCCGGGCTCTCGGCACGTGGCCGAGCGACTGACTGTGCATCGTGCTCACCACAGAGACCATCTCGGCCAGCGTGTCCACGTACTGGTGCCGCGTCCGACCTGTTCTGCCTCGCTCTGAACTCACACCGCGAGTGGCAGAAGCGCGTGCGGCGGTCGGCCGTCCGGGGGCCTTCGCCGTTTTCGCGGGCTGACCTGGGTCGACGCCTCAAGATCCTGTCCACGTACTGTCCACAGACCCCGTCCTACGGCCACTTTCGACGGCATACGCCTGCGCATACGCAAAGACCCCGCACTCAGCGTCTTGGCTGGTGGCGGGGTCTTTTGGCACCTCGTGCGAGGTGCCCCCGGCAGGATTCGAACCTGCGCACACGGCTCCGGAGGCCGTTGCTCTATCCCCTGAGCTACGGGGGCGTGTCGTCCGCCGTGGCGGTGACGGGTGAAACCTTACCAGTACGCAGGGGGTGACCGTGTACAGGGTTTCCCGGGGCGTCGGGCACGCGTCGGGCCCGACGCCCCGCCCGCGTCGCACCCGCGTCCGGCCCCCGCCGAGGGGCCGTCAGGAGGACGCCGAGAGGACCCCGCCCCCGCCCGCCCCACGTCCCCCGGTCGGGGAAGAAGTGGGGAAAACGCGGACGCATCCCATGTCGCGCGCCTAGGCTTCGCAGTGTGCCGGGCGCGTCCGGCCGGGTGCTTGTGGTCGACGACAACAAGGTCATCCGGCAGTTGATCAGGGTCAATCTCGAGCTGGAGGGCTTCGAGGTCGTGACCGCGGCCGATGGTGTCGAGTGCCTGGACGTCGTGCAGCGCGTGCGGCCGGATGTGGTCACCCTGGACGTCGTCATGCCGCGCCTGGACGGGATACGGACGGCGGCCCGCCTGCGCGCCGATCCCCGTACCCGCGACGTCCGCATCGTCGTGATCAGTGCCTGCACCCAGGCGGAGGTCGAGAGCGGTGTCGCCGCCGGCGTGGACGCCTTCCTCAGCAAGCCCTTCGAGCCCGGTGACCTTGTCCGTGTCGTCCGCGCGCTCGCCGACGTACCGGACAGACACGGAACCGGGGATGAGGAAGGCGCTCCCGCCGCCAGTCCCGGCAGTGCGTGACCGGCAGTACGTGACCGGCGGCGCCGCACCAACAGCAGCTGACCGCCGTGCGTGACCGCCCGTGCCCGAGGGGTGAAACCGGTTCGCGTGGCCACCCCCCTCCTCGCCTAGGCTTGACAGCGTGACCCCCGCCGAGCTCTCCCGCACCGTGCTGAGCGCGGTGCGCCGTGCCGTCGAGGCCGGCGAGCTCCAGCTGGCGGGGCCCGTCCCGGACCGGGTCGTCGTGCGCCGGCCGCCCCGCCCCGGCTGCGGGGACTACGCCACCAACGTGGCACTGCAACTGGCCCCCCTCACCGGCGCCCCGCCCCCCGCCGTCGCCGACGTCATCCGGGGCCACCTCACCGCCCTCCCCGGCATCGCACGCGTCGACGTCGCCCACCCCGGGTTCCTCAACATCACCCTTGCGAGCGAGTCGTACGGCGCCCTCGTCGACCTCGTCCGCGCGCAGGGCCCCCGTTACGGCATCGGCCGCCACACCGTGCCCGCCCCGACCGCCCCCACCGGCGACGCCCGCGCCGACACCCTCGCCGCCGCCCTCCACCGGCTCCGCACCGCCACCGGCATCACCCCGCCCGCCCGCCGGCCGCACCCCGTCCGGGAGACCGCGGACGAACTGCTCCGCACCCTCGGCCCCGACGCCACCGCCTGGGCGCTGCTGCGCCCGCCCGCCGAGGACGCCCCCCGCACCGACCCCGCCGAGCACCTCGCGCAGCGCGAGAGCAACCCCCTGTTCCGGGTCCGGTACGCTCACGCCCGGGCCCGGGCCCTGCTGCGCAACGCCCATGATCTGGGCATCGGCCCCGGTGCGGCCGAGGACCTCCGCCACCCCGCGGAGGCCGAACTGCTCGGCCTGATCGCCGACTTCCCCCGCACCGTGGAGGCCGCCGCCCGGCACGGCGCGCCGGACCGGCTGGCCCGGCACCTGGAGCACACCGCGGACGCCTTCCTCCGCTTCCACGACACGTGCCCGGCGCTGCCCAAGGGCGACGAGAAACCCTCGGCCGTTCACGGGAACCGGCTGGCCCTCGCCGACGCCGCCGGGACCGTGCTCGCCAACGGCCTGACCCTGCTCGGCATCAGCGCCCCCCGACACCTGTGAGAGCGAAGAGCACCAGACGATGAGCCGATCCGCACACCCCGCCGGTCCCCGTTACGCCGACGTCCTCCCCGAGGGCCACTACGCCGCGCCGCCCGCCGACCTCAACGTCCTCGACCCCCGCGTGTGGGCCCGCACCGTCACCCGGGACGCCGACGGCGTCGCCACCGTGGGCGGTCTGGACGTCCGGCACCTCGCCGAGGAGTTCGGCACCCCCGCCTACATCCTGGACGAGTCCGACTTCCGGGCCCGCTGCCGTGCCTGGCGCGAGGCCTTCGGCGACGGCGCCGACGTCTTCTACGCCGGCAAGGCGTTCCTGTCCCGCGCCGTGGTGCGCTGGCTGCACGAGGAGGGCCTGAACCTCGACGTCTGCTCGGGCGGCGAACTGGCGGTGGCGCTCTCCGCGGGGATGCCCGCCGGGCGCATCGCGCTGCACGGCAACAACAAGAGCGGCGAGGAGATCCACCAGGCCGTCGAGGCCGGGGTGGGGCGCATCGTGCTGGACTCGTTCCAGGAGATCGTCCGGGTCGCGGACGCCGCGCAGCGCCTGGGCAGGCGGCAGCCGGTGCAGATCCGGGTGACCGTGGGCGTGGAGGCGCACACCCACGAGTTCATCGCCACCGCCCACGAGGACCAGAAGTTCGGCTTCTCCCTCACCGGCGGCGACGCCGCCGAGGCGGTGCGCCGCGTGCTGCGCCTGGAGTCGCTGGAACTGGTCGGCATCCACTCCCACATCGGTTCGCAGATCTTCGACACCTCGGGCTTCGAGGTGGCCGCGCACCGCGTCATCGGCCTGCTGAAGCAGATCCGCGACGAGCACGGCGTGGAGCTGCCCGAGATCGACCTCGGCGGCGGCCTGGGCATCGCGTACACCGCGGACGACGACCCGCGCGAGCCGCACGAGATCGCCAAGTCGCTGGGTGAGATCGTCGCCCGCGAGTGCCGGGCGGCGGACCTGGCCGCGCCGCGGCTGTCGGTCGAGCCGGGCCGGGCGATCGTCGGCCCGACCGCGTTCACCCTCTACGAGGTGGGCACGATCAAGCCGCTGGAAGGGCTGCGCACCTACGTCAGCGTGGACGGCGGCATGTCGGACAACATCCGCACGGCGCTGTACGACGCCGAGTACAGCGTCGCGCTCGTGTCGCGCAGCAGCGACGCGGAACCGATGCTCGCGCGCGTGGTCGGCAAGCACTGCGAGTCGGGCGACATCGTCGTGCGCGACGCCTTCCTCCCGGCCGACCTGGCGCCCGGCGACCTGCTGGCGGTGCCCGCGACGGGGGCGTACTGCCGCTCGATGGCGAGCAACTACAACCACGCGCTGCGGCCGCCGGTCGTCGCGGTCGGGGACGGCGCGGCGCGGGTGATCGTCCGGCGTGAGACGGAGGAGGATCTCCTCCGTCTCGACGTCGGCTGACGTGGAATCTCACGGAGAAGGGGACTGGTCTCGCGATCCGGACACGGCGTGGAATCTCCCGTCCGGTGCGTGAGACTGGGACCGTCCAAAGAGCTCGAAAGAGCCGAAAACGCGAAGCGAGGTCGGATGATGCGAACGCGTCCGCTGAAGGTGGCGCTGCTGGGCTGTGGTGTGGTCGGCTCAGAGGTGGCGCGCATCATGACGACGCACGCGGACGACCTCGCCGCGCGCATCGGGGCGCCCGTGGAGCTCGCGGGCATCGCGGTGCGCCGCCCGAACCGGGTGCGCGCGGGGGTGGCGCCGGAACTGCTGACCACGGACGCGACGGCCCTGGTCAAACGCGGGGACATCGACGTCGTCATCGAGGTCATCGGCGGCATCGAGCCCGCCCGCTCGCTGATCACCACCGCTTTCGAGCACGGCGCGAGCGTGGTCTCCGCCAACAAGGCGCTGCTGGCCGCCGACGGCACCGCGCTGCACGCGGCGGCCGTCGAGGCGGGCGTCGACCTCTACTACGAGGCCGCGGTCGCCGGCGCGATCCCGCTGATCCGCCCGCTGCGCGAGTCGCTGGCCGGCGACCGGGTCGACCGGGTGCTCGGCATCGTCAACGGCACGACCAACTTCATCCTCGACAAGATGGACTCCACGGGCGCCGGCTACTCCGAGGCGCTGGACGAGGCCACCGCGCTGGGTTACGCCGAGGCCGACCCGACCGCCGACGTCGAGGGCTTCGACGCGGCCGCCAAGGCCGCGATCCTGGCCGGTATCGCCTTCCACACCCGGGTGACCATCGGCGACGTGCACCGCGAGGGCATCACCGAGGTCACCGCGGGCGACATCGCCTCGGCCAAGGAGATGGGCTGCACGGTCAAGCTGCTGGCGATCTGCGAGCGCAGCGCCGACGGCAGCTCGGTGACCGCCCGCGTGCACCCGGCGATGATCCCGCTGACGCACCCGCTGGCGAATGTGCGCGGGGCCTACAACGCGGTCTTCGTCGAGGCCGCCGCCGCCGGCCGGCTGATGTTCTACGGTCCCGGCGCGGGCGGCTCGCCGACCGCCTCCGCGGTGCTGGGCGACCTGGTGGCCACCTGCCGCAACAGGCTGGCGAACACCACGGGACCGGGGGAGTCGGCCTACGCGCGGCTCACCGTGCGCCCGATGGACGACGTGGTCACCCGGTACCACATCAGCCTGGACGTGGCCGACAAACCGGGTGTTCTGGCCCAGGTGGCCACGGTCTTCGCCGAGCATCAGGTGTCCATCGACACGGTCCGCCAGCAGGGCCGGGAGCAGAGCGGCGGCGCCGACGACGGACGCCTGGCCGTCGACGGCGGCGAGGCGTCCCTCGTCGTCGTCACCCATCGCGCACCGGACGCCGCACTCGCGGCCACCGTCGAGGCCCTGCGCAAACTCGACACCGTACGGGGCGTCGCCAGCATCATGCGCGTCGAAGGGGAGTGATCCAGCGATGAACACAGTCTCCGCCGTCCGCGGCCCGGCCACCCACCAGTGGCGCGGCCTCATCGAGGAGTACCGGGAGCGGCTGCCGGTCACCTCGCGGACCCCGGTGGTCACGTTGCTGGAGGGCGGCACACCGCTGGTCCCCGCCCCGGTGCTGTCCGAGCGCACGGGCTGCGACGTGTACCTGAAGGTCGAGGGCGCCAACCCCACCGGTTCCTTCAAGGACCGCGGCATGACGATGGCGATCTCCAAGGCCAAGGAGGAGGGCGCGCAGGCCGTCATCTGCGCCTCCACGGGCAACACCTCCGCCTCGGCGGCCGCCTACGCGGTGCGCGCCGGCATGGTGTGCGCGGTGCTGGTGCCGCAGGGCAAGATCGCGCTCGGCAAGATGGGCCAGGCGCTGGTGCACGGCGCCCGCATCCTGCAGGTGGACGGCAACTTCGACGACTGCCTGGACCTCGCGCGCGGACTGTCGGACAAGTACCCGGTGGCGCTGGTCAATTCGGTGAACCCGGTGCGCATCGAGGGGCAGAAGACCGCCGCGTTCGAGATCGTCGACGCGCTCGGCGACGCCCCCGACATCCATGTGCTGCCGGTCGGCAACGCGGGCAACATCACGGCCTATTGGAAGGGATACCGCGAGTACTCCGCGGACGGCGTCTCCACCCGCAACCCGCGTATGTGGGGCTTCCAGGCGCTGGGCGCGGCCCCGATCGTGCTCGGTCACCCGGTTCTGAAGCCGCAGACCATCGCCACCGCGATCCGGATCGGCAACCCGGCGTCGTGGCGGTACGCGGAGGAGGCGCGGGACGAATCCGGCGGCCTCATCGACTCGGTGACGGATCGTCAGATTCTCTCCGCCTACCGGCTGTTGGCCGCCCAGGAGGGCGTCTTCGTCGAGCCGGCCTCCGCCGCGAGCGTCGCGGGGCTGCTCAAGGCGGCCGAGGAGGGCAAGGTCGACCCGGGCCAGCGCATCGTCTGCACCGTCACCGGCAACGGCCTGAAGGACCCGGGCTGGGCGGTGGAGGGCGCCCCGCAGCCGATCGTCGTCCCCGTCGACGCCGACGCGGCGGCCGACCGGCTCGGGCTGCACTGACACGTCCGGCAGCAGGGGCGCACGGACCCGCTCGCGACACGCATCACGCGCTGTCCGTGCGCCCTATGTCGCGGCAGAACCTTCCTTCGATAGGCTGGCTTCACACCGGCGTCACCGAACGCCGTTCCGGCCCATGCCAATGGCACCGTCCCCCGCGGGGGACGGTCCTGGTACGGTCCCCCAAGTCCCCGCCCCCGTACGGCAACGATGCCCTCGTGCCGCGGGGCGGAACGCACTTGAAGCAAGGAGAGTCATCGAACGATGGCCGGACCCGCCTTCCGCGCCGCCGCCGTCCGAGTGCGCGTCCCCGCGACCAGCGCCAACCTCGGACCGGGCTTCGACGCCTTCGGCCTGGCCCTCGGGCTCTACGACGACGTCGTGGTCCGGGTGGCCGACTCCGGTCTGCACGTCGACATCGCCGGCGAGGGCGCGCAGACGCTCTCCCGCGACGAGAACCACCTGGTCGTACGGTCCCTGCGGACCGCCTTCGACCTGCTGGGCGGCCAGCCGCGCGGCCTGGAGGTCGTCTGCGCCAACCGCATCCCGCACGGCCGCGGCCTCGGCTCCTCCTCCGCCGCCATCTGCGCGGGCATCATGGCCGCCCGCGCAGTGACGATAGGCGGCCAGGACCGGCTCGACGAGGCCGCCGTACTGGAGCTGGCCAACGAGATCGAGGGCCACCCCGACAACGTCGCCGCCTGCCTGCTCGGCGGCTTCACCCTCGCCTGGACCGAGTCCGGCTCCGCGCACGCCGTGCGGATGGACCCGGTCGAGTCGGTCGTCCCGGTGGTCTTCGTGCCGTCGAGGCCGCTGCTGACCGAGACCGCCAGGGGACTGCTGCCGCGCACCGTTCCGCACGTGGACGCCGCGGCCAACGCGGGACGTGCCGCACTGCTCGTCGAGGCCCTGACCAGGCGCCCCGAGCTGCTGCTCCCCGCCACCGAGGACCGGCTGCACCAGGAGTACCGGGCTCCGGCCATGCCCGAGAGCGTGGCCTTGGTGAACCTGCTGCGCGCCGAGGGCGTCCCCGCCGTCATCTCCGGTGCGGGACCGACGGTGCTGGCGCTGGCGGCGGAGGACACCGCCGACAAGGTCTCCCTGCTCGCGGGGGAGGGGTGGGCGGCCAATCGCCTGACCCTCGACGCGGCAGGGGCGAGTGTGCTGCCACTTGCCGTGGGGCAGTGACACGATTGCCGGTCGAAGAGAGGGGGAATGTTTGGTGGATCGGGTAGTGTTAATCTCATTGCTGCACTCGCGGACTCAGGTACTCAACCACTGTTCCTGTTGTCCGGGTGCTCTGTGTCCCGCATCGGGACCGCCATTCTTCCGGGAGCCTCCCACACCGCATAGGCAGCCTGCCTGAGCAGTGCCGAGCACGCTCCGGAGTCGGCGCGGGTGACATTTCACCCGAGAGTGAACTCTCACCTCGCCGGAACTGTGTATTGAACTCGTTCCATCTCATTTCTCCGCCATCAGGCGGACCACCGCCCCGAATCCGGCAGTCATATGGACCGGATCCGGACAGCACAACCGGTCGCCGAGCCAGACAGGCCGACGTCCGCTCCAGGGAAGGACCCTTCGTGAGCGACACCACCGATCTGATGGGCGTACGCGCAGACAGCCCTGTCGCCGCGTCCGATGCTGCCGCGCCTGCCACCGGTGCTGCCACTGCCCCCGCCGCGCGGCGTCGCCGCGCGGGTACCGGTCTGGAGGGCATGGTTCTCGCCGAGCTGCAGCAGCTCGCCTCCGGTCTGGGCATCAAGGGCACCGCGCGGATGCGCAAGAGCCAGCTCATCGAGACCATCAAGGCCGCGCAGTCCGGCGGCGCCAAGGCCACTGCCGGCGAGAGCGCCGAGCCCGCCGCCGACAAGCCGAAGCGCCGCGCCACCTCGCGCACCCGTACGGGTGAATCCGGCGAGGCCCCGGCCGCCACGGGCGCCGAGCAGCAGCCGAAGCAGATCGAGATCCCCGGCCAGCCGGCCGGCGAGAAGGCCGCTCCGGCGGTCAAGGCGGAGCAGTCCGCCGACGGCCGGGGCGAGGGCCGGGCCGACGCCCGGGCCGAGGCCGCGGCCGACACGGCCGAGGGCCGTTCCGGCGGCGACGCCAGGGGCGGCGAGGACCGCCGCGAGAGCCGCCGCGACCGCCAGCGCGACCGTCAGCGCGACCGCCGCAAGGGCGGCGAGGACGGTGGCCCGCAGCGTCAGCAGCAGGGCGGCGGCGGCCAGCAGGGCCAGCAGCAGCACCAGCAGCAGGGGGGCGGCGGCCCGCAGGGCGGACCGCAGGACGACGACGAGTTCGACGGCAGCGGCCGTCGGCGCCGGGGCCGTTACCGCGACCGCCGCGGGCGCGGCAGCAACCGCCGCGAGGACTTCGCGAGCGAGCCGCAGGTCGCCGACGACGACGTCCTGATCCCGGTCGCGGGCATCCTGGACATCCTCGACAACTACGCGTTCATCCGGACCTCCGGCTACCTGCCCGGCCCGAACGACGTGTACGTCTCGCTCGCCCAGGTCCGCAAGAACGGCCTGCGCAAGGGCGACCACGTCACCGGCGCCGTCCGGCAGCCGAAGGACGGCGAGCGCCGCGAGAAGTTCAACGCGCTGGTCCGCCTGGACTCGACCAACGGCATGGCCCCCGACTCCGGCCGCGGGCGGCCGGAGTTCAACAAGCTGACGCCGCTCTACCCCCAGGACCGGCTCCGCCTGGAGACCGACCCGGGCGTGCTGACGACCCGGATCATCGACCTCGTCGCGCCGATCGGCAAGGGCCAGCGCGGTCTGATCGTGGCCCCGCCGAAGACCGGCAAGACCATGATCATGCAGGCGATCGCCAACGCGATCACCCGCAACAACCCCGAGTGCCACCTGATGGTCGTCCTCGTCGACGAGCGTCCGGAAGAGGTCACCGACATGCAGCGGTCGGTGAAGGGCGAGGTCATCTCCTCGACCTTCGACCGTCCCGCCGAGGACCACACCACCGTCGCCGAGCTCGCCATCGAGCGCGCCAAGCGACTGGTGGAGCTGGGCCACGACGTCGTCGTCCTGCTGGACTCCATCACCCGTCTGGGCCGCGCGTACAACCTCGCGGCGCCCGCCTCCGGCCGCATCCTGTCCGGTGGTGTCGACTCGACCGCGCTGTACCCGCCGAAGCGCTTCTTCGGTGCCGCGCGCAACATCGAGGACGGCGGCTCGCTGACCATCCTGGCCACCGCGCTGGTCGAGACCGGCTCGCGCATGGACGAGGTGATCTTCGAGGAGTTCAAGGGCACCGGCAACATGGAGCTCAAGCTCGACCGGAAGCTCGCCGACAAGCGGATCTTCCCGGCGGTCGACGTCGACCCGTCCGGTACCCGCAAGGAGGAGATCCTGCTCGCTCCCGACGAACTGAGCATCGTCTGGAAGCTGCGCCGGGTGCTGCACGCGCTCGACTCGCAGCAGGCGATCGAGCTGCTGCTGGACAAGATGAAGCAGACCAAGTCCAACGCCGAGTTCCTGATGCAGATCGCGAAGACGACCCCGGGCACGAACAACGACTGACGCCCGGACGCAACGAAGGGGCGGGTCCCGGCACTTGGGTGCCGGGACCCGCCCCTTTTCCGGTGGCCGCCGACGAGGCCGCACACGGCGCCCCGGGGCCCCGGCGGGGCCGGCCCGGCCGCCCGGTGGGGGCCGACCGTGTGGCTCTTGGACCACGGGTCCCGGCGCGTCCTGGGACAGGGCGCACCGGGACCCGCTGTCATGGCTGGTGTGCACGATCGCGAGGAACCCCGAGGCGTCCCCGGACGTCTCCCAAGAGGGGACATTTCGTCCCATGCCCGATGACCACGACCACGGGGGGCACCCGAAGCCACGACGAGCCGACGAGAACTGAGGACCTCATGGCCCACGAGGCGGACCACGGACGCAGGACGTCATCGCGGCGGCGCAGAAGCGCCCGCGGCCGCGCCCTGCGCATCACGGCCTGGGGCGTGGCGACCGTCCTGCTGCTCGCCACGGCGGCGGTGGGCTGCCTGTACCTCAAGCTCAACGGGAACATCCGCGGCATCGACATCAACGCCCTGCTGGGCCGGGACCGGCCCCGCGACGTCGACAACGGCTCGATGGACATCCTCGTCCTCGGCTCGGACTCCCGGTCCGGGGCGAACGCGAAGGCCGGCGGCGGCCAGGACGACGGCACGGCCCGTTCCGACACCGCGATGATCGTCCACGTCTACCCCGGCCACCGCAAGGCCTCGGTGGTCAGCATCCCCCGCGACACCCTCGTGGACCGGCCCTCCTGCGCCAAGCCCGGCGGTGGCACCGCGCCCGCCGTGTCGAACGAGATGTTCAACGAGGCGTACGCGGTCGGCGGCCCGGCATGCACGGTCAAGACCGTCGAGACGATGACCGGCATCCGCATGGACCACTACATCGAGATCGACTTCACCGGCTTCCAGCGGCTCATCGACGCCCTCGGCGGGGTCAGCGTCACCACCAGCCGCGCGATCAGCGACAACGAGAGCCATCTGCACCTGCCGGCCGGCACCCACCATCTGAACGGGAAGCAGGCCCTCGGCCTGGTCAGGACCCGGCACGGGGTCGGCGACGGCAGCGACCTGGGCCGGATAAGGCTGCAGCAGGCCTTCCTGAAGGCCCTGGTCGACCGGGTCGACAGCATCGGGGTGCTGGGCTCCCCGGCCCGGCTGTACAAGATCGCCAGCACCGCCACCGGCGCCATCACCACCGACTCCGAGCTGGCCTCGGTCAAGAAGCTGGTCAACCTGGGGGAGAGCCTGAAGGACCTGGGCTCCCGGCACATCTCCATGGTCACCATGCCCGTGCGCTACGACCCCGCCGACCCCAACCGGGTCGTGCCGCTGACCGCCCAGACCGAGCGGGTGTGGGCCGCGCTGCGGGCCGACCGCCCCATCCCGCGCTCGGCCACCAAGGGATCGGCCGGTGACGAGGTGGACACCGGCGGTGTCGTCCGCAGCACCCCGCAGGCCCGGGACGGCGGCGCGGAATAGTTCCGGGCCGTCCCCGGTTTGGGGAGATGCGGCCAGTCCTGGCAGACTGGTACGTCGGCCCCGGTTCACGTGACGCAAGCCCGTGCCACGACCCGGGACCCTCCCGATCACTAGGAGTTTCCCTTGAAGCGCGACATCCACCCGGAGTACGTCGAGACCCAGGTCAGCTGCACCTGTGGCAACTCGTTCACCACTCGTAGCACCGTGGGCGGCGGCGTCATCCGTGCCGACGTCTGCTCTGCGTGCCACCCGTTCTACACGGGCAAGCAGAAGATCCTCGACACCGGTGGCCGCGTGGCCCGCTTCGAGGCCCGCTTCGGCAAGGCGGCCGGGTCCGCCAAGAAGTAGCGACCCGAAAGCGCCGGTCCACGGCTGCCCGGATACCCTCCGGCGGCCGGACCGGCGCTTTGTCGTCCCAGGCTGGTTCACCGGCGTCCACCCATTCGCAGAGCAGGGATCCTGATGTTCGAGGCGGTCGAGGAACTGATCGGCGAGTACGCCGACCTCGAGAAGAAGCTTGCCGACCCCGGGGTCTTCTCGGACCAGGCCAACGCGCGCAGGCTCAACAAGCGCTACGCCGAGCTGACCCCCATCATCGGCACGTACCGGGGCTGGAAGCAGACCGGCGAGGACATCGAGACGGCCCGCGAACTCAGCGCCGACGACCCGGACTTCATCGCCGAGGTCAAGGAGCTGGAGAAGCAGCGCGAGGAGCAGACCGACCGGCTGCGCCTGCTGCTCGTGCCGCGCGACCCCAGTGACGACAAGGACGTGATCCTGGAGGTCAAGGCGGGCGAGGGCGGCGAGGAGTCCGCGCTGTTCGCCGGCGACCTGCTGCGCATGTACCTGCGCTACGCCGAGCGCGTCGGGTGGAAGACCGAGATCATCGACGCCAACGAGTCCGACCTCGGCGGCTACAAGGACGTCCAGGTCGCGGTGAAGACCAAGGGCGGCAACGGCGCCACCGAGCCCGGACAGGGCGTCTGGGCCCGGCTGAAGTACGAGGGCGGGGTGCACCGCGTGCAGCGGGTGCCCGCGACCGAGTCGCAGGGCCGCATCCACACCTCCGCCGCCGGCGTGCTGGTCACCCCGGAGGCCGAGGAGGTCGAGGTCGAGGTCAACGCGGGCGACCTGCGGATCGACGTCTACCGCTCCTCGGGACCCGGCGGCCAGTCGGTCAACACCACCGACTCCGCGGTGCGCATCACGCACCTGCCGACCGGCATCGTCGTCTCCTGCCAGAACGAGAAGAGCCAGCTCCAGAACAAGGAGCAGGCGATGCGCATCCTGCGCTCCCGGCTGCTGGCCGCCGCGCAGGAGGAGGCCGAGCGCGAGGCCTCCGACGCCCGCCGCAGCCAGGTGCGCACGGTCGACCGCAGCGAGCGCATCCGCACCTACAACTTCCCGGAGAACCGCATCTCCGACCACCGCGTCGGGTTCAAGGCGTACAACTTGGACCAGGTCCTCGACGGTGACCTCGACGCGGTCATCCAGGCGTGCGTCGACGCCGACTCGGCTGCCAAGCTGGCCGCCGCGGGCGACGGAAGCTGAACCGGAGGCGACAAGTGAACCTGCTGCTCGCCGAGGTCGCGCAGGCGACCCAGCGGCTGGCCGATGCCGGCGTGCCCTCGCCGCGCTTCGACGCCGAGGAACTGGCGTCGTACGTGCACGGCGTCAAGCGCGGCGCCCTGCACACGGTCGCCGACGGGGACTTCGACGCCCGCTACTGGGAGGCCGTCGCCCGCCGCGAGGCCCGCGAGCCGCTGCAGCACATCACCGGCCGGGCGTTCTTCCGCTACCTGGAACTCCAGGTGGGGCCGGGCGTCTTCGTCCCGCGCCCGGAGACCGAGTCCGTGGTGGGGTGGGCCATAGACGCCGTGCGCGCCATGGACGTCGCCGAGCCGCTCATCGTCGACCTGTGCACCGGATCGGGCGCCATCGCGCTCGCCCTGGCACAGGAGGTGCCGCGCAGCCGGGTGCACGCCGTGGAGCTGTCCGACGAGGCCCTGGTGTGGGCCCGCAAGAACGTCCAGGGCAGCAAGGTCGACCTGCGGCAGGGCAACGCCCTGGATGCCTTCCCCGACCTCAACGGCCAGGTGGACCTGGTGATCTCCAACCCGCCGTACATCCCGCTCACCGAGTGGGAGCACGTGGCGCCCGAGGCCCGTGACCACGATCCGGAGATGGCGTTGTTCTCCGGCGAGGACGGCCTCGACACCATCCGCGGCATCGAGCGCACCGCGCACCGGCTGCTGCGGCCCGGTGGCGTCGTCGTCATCGAGCATGCGGACACCCAGGGCGGCCAGGTGCCCTGGATCTTCACGGAGGAGGCCGGCTGGGCGGATGCCGCCGACCACCCCGACCTGAACAACCGCCCCAGGTTCACCACTGCCCGAAAGGCGACGCCGTGAGCACGGCGCCGCACGTCATGGAGGTCTGCTGATGGCACGGCGTTACGACTGCTCGGACGCGACGGACCGGGTGGCCGGACTGCGCGAGGCCGCGTCCGCCGTTCGTCGCGGCGAGCTCGTGGTGCTGCCCACGGACACCGTCTACGGCATCGGCGCGGACGCCTTCAACGCCGAGGCCGTCGGCGACCTGCTGGAGGCCAAGGGCCGGGGCCGCAACATGCCCTCGCCCGTCCTCGTCGGCTCCCCGAACACCCTGCACGGCCTGGTCACGGACTTCTCCGAGCAGGCATGGGACCTCGTCGACGCGTTCTGGCCCGGCGCGCTGACCCTGGTCACCCGCCACCAGCCGTCCCTGCAGTGGGACCTGGGGGACACCCGTGGCACCGTGGCGGTGCGCATGCCGCTGCACCCCGTCGCGATCGAGCTGCTGAACGTGACCGGCCCGATGGCCGTCTCCAGCGCCAACCTCACCGGACACCCCTCGCCGCAGGACTGCGACGCCGCCCAGGAGATGCTCGGCGACTCCGTGGCCATCTACCTCGACGGCGGGCCCACGCCGGCGGCCGTCCCGTCCTCCATCGTCGACGTCACCGGCAAGGTGCCGGTACTGCTGCGGGCCGGGGCCCTCAGCGCCGAGCAGCTGCGCGAGGTCGTACCCGACCTGGAGGTAGGCAATTGACGCCGCCCATACCCGGGCAGCGCGATGACTACTTCCGCATCCTTCACGTCTGCACCGGCAATGTCTGCCGCTCGCCGATGGCCGAGCGGCTGACCCGCCACGAGCTGACCCTGCGGCTCGGCGACGGGGCCTCCGGGATCATCGTGGAGAGCGCGGGCACCTGGGGCCACGAGGGGGCGCCGATGGAGGCGCACGCGGCCACGGTGCTGGCCGAGTACGCCGCCGACCCGAGCGGTTTCCTCGGGCGGGAACTCCTCGACGACCACGTCATCGACGCGGACCTGGTGCTCACCGCCACCCGCGACCACCGCGCCCAGGTCATCTCGATGGGGCACGCGGCGGGCCTGCGGACGTTCACGCTCAAGGAGTTCACCCGGCTCGTGAAGGCGATAGACCCCACGACGCTGCCGGAGGGCAGCGTGACCGAGCGCGCCCGCTCGCTGGTCCGTGCCGCGGCGGCGCTGCGCGGCTGGCTCCTGGCGCCGACGCCGGACGCGGACGAGGTCTACGACCCGTACGGGGCGCCGCTGACCTTCTTCCGGTCCATCGGCGAGGAGATCCACGGGGCGCTGGACCCGGTGCTGACCGCGCTGACGGGGGTGGCGGCACCCACCCGGTGAGGGTCTGCCGGAAGGTTTCCGCACTTTTCCGCACCCGCCGTCCCCCGGCGGAGCACAAGACGGCGCGAAACGGCCGGAACGGTGCAAGAGTGGCAGGTGAGTCCCTTCCAGCCGCCCGGAGCGCCCCATGCCTACCGCGGAAGCGTCGTCAGCCCACATAGCCGCCACCACCACGCTCCCGGCCGGGGACACCGGCTTCTCCCGGCTGCGCGACCAGGACCCCGAGCTGGCGGACATCCTGCTCGGGGAGACCCAGCGGCAGGCCTCCTGCCTCCAGCTGATCGCGGGGGAGAACTTCACCTCGCCGGCGGTGCTGGCCGCGCTCGGCTCCCCGCTGGCCAACAAGTACGCCGAGGGCTACCCCGGGCACCGCCACCACGCGGGCTGCGAGCTGGTCGACCTCGCCGAGCGGCTGGCCGTCGAAAGGGCCACACGGCTCTTCGGAGCCGCGCACGCGAACGTGCAGCCCTACTCCGGCTCCTCGGCCGTCCTGGCCGCCTACGCGGCCCTCCTGGTCCCCGGAGACACCATCCTGGCGATGTCCCTGGCGCACGGCGGGCACCTCACGCACGGATCGCAGTCCAACTTCTCGGGCCGCTGGTTCCGCTTCGCCGGGTACGGCGTGACCGAGGGCGCCACGTTCGAGGAGGGCGGCCGGATCGACTACGAGCGGCTGCGCGTCCTCGCCCACCAGCACCGCCCCAAGGCGATCGTGTGCGGCGGCATCGCCTACCCGCGCACCATCGACTACGCCGCGTTCCGCGAGATCGCCGACGACGTCGGCGCGTACCTGATCGTGGACGCCGCGCACACGCTGGGCCTGGTGGCCGGCGGCGCCTCGCCCAACCCCGTGCCGTACGCGGACGTGGTGTGCGCGACCACCCACAAGACGCTGCGCGGCCCGCGCGGCGGGTTGATCCTGTGCGGGGCCGACCTCGCCCAGCGGATCGACCGGGCGGTCTTCCCGTTCTCGCAGGGCGGCCCGCACATGCACGCGATCGCGGCCAAGGCGGCGGCCTTCGCGGAGGCGGCGCGGCCTGAGTTCGCGCTCTACGCGCACCAGGTGATCGCCAACGCCCGCGCGCTCGCCGACGCCATGGCAGGCCAGGGCATGCGGATCGCCACCGGCGGCACCGACACCCATCTGATCGCCGCCGACGTGTCGGCCTTCGGCGTCACGGGGATGCGGGCCCGCGGGCTGTGCGCGGGCGCCGGGATCGTGCTGGACAAGTACACGCTGCCCTACGACAAGGAGCCCTGCGCGGCCGGCTCCGGTATCCGCCTCGGCACCGCGGCGGTGACCACGCAGGGCATGGGCGAGCAGCAGATGCCCCAGGTCGCGGACGTGATCGCGCGGGCGCTGCGGGAGGAGCGCGGACTGGCGAACCGGGTCGCGGAGCTGGTGGGCGACTTCCCCCCGTACCCGGTCTGATCGGGGCACGCACGGGCCCCGGCCCCTACCCCGGGGGTGACATGTGCAACCCTGGGTACCCGCTGTGAGTCTCTGTCTGTGTTTACAGTCGGCACCCGGACGCGAATAGGGTGTGCCCGTGCGCGAGTACCTGTTGACCCTGTGCGTGGCCGCTGCCGTCACCTACCTCCTGACGGGGCCGGTGCGGAAGTTCGCCATCGCGGCAGGTGCCATGCCCGAGATCCGCGATCGTGACGTCCACCGAGAACCGACGCCGCGACTCGGCGGCATCGCCATGTTCGGCGGTCTGTGCGCCGGCCTGCTGGTGGCCGCGCACCTGACCAACCTCAAGAGCGTCTTCGAGCTCTCCAACGAGCCACGCGCGCTGCTGTCCGGCGCGGGACTGATCTGGCTGCTGGGCGTGCTCGACGACAAGTGGGGCGTGGACGCGCTGATCAAGCTGGGCGCGCAGATGATCGCGGCCGGCGTCATGGTCCTGCAGGGCCTGACCGTGCTGTGGCTGCCCATCCCGGGCAAGGGCATCGTCGCGCTCAGCCCCGTGCAGTCGACGCTGCTGACCGTGGCCCTGGTGGTGATCACCATCAACGCGGTGAACTTCGTCGACGGCCTGGACGGGCTCGCGTCCGGCATGGTGTGCATCGCCGCCGTCGCGTTCTTCATGTACGCCTACCGGATCTGGTACGGCTACGGCATCGAGGCCGCGGCGCCCGCGACGCTGTTCAGCGCGATCCTGATCGGCATGTGCCTGGGCTTCCTGCCGCACAACCTGCACCCCGCGCGGATCTTCATGGGCGACTCCGGCTCGATGCTGATCGGCCTGGTGCTGGCCTCCGGTGCGATCTCCATCACGGGCCAGACCGACCCCGACGCGATCACCAACCTCACCGGCTCCACCCGGGACACCACGCACTTCATGGTGCCGGTCTACATGCCGCTGCTGCTGCCGCTGACGTTGATCGCGATCCCCGCCGCGGACCTGGTGCTGGCCATCGTGCGCCGCACGTGGAACGGCCAGTCGCCGTTCGCCGCCGACCGCGGGCACCTGCACCACCGGCTGCTGGACATCGGGCACTCGCACAGCCGGGCCGTGCTCATCATGTACTTCTGGTCGGCGCTGATCGCCTTCGGCGCGGTGGCGTTCTCGGTGAACTCCTCCAGCCTGTGGATCGTGCTGGGCATCGTGATGCTGAGCGCGATCGGCCTGATCGCGCTGCTCATGCCCCGCTTCAACCCCAAGGCCCCGCGCTGGGCCGAGTCGTTCGTGCCGCCCCGCTACCGCCGTACCCGGATCGAGGCGCACGCCGCCGCGCACGCCGCCATCGCCGCCGGCGAGGCACCGGGCGTCAACGGGGCCACCGCGCTGAGCGAGATCGACCGGCAGCTGGTGGAGGCCGGCCGCACGGCCGGCAGCGGCAGCCGGTGACCCGATGACGCGATAGCACACAGACGCCCCGGCGTCAGCAGGACGCCGCGGGTTGTACTCCGGCCGTGTGACAGGTCACACACGAACCGGGTAAAGACCTCATCAAATAGTTTGTGATACCGTTCACGAAAGCCCGGAAGCAAGCCGAAAGACCGTAGTGCGATGGTCTTCCGGCGTGAGGCATGTCCCCGCCGCCGGGCTACGCTCGTCCTCGACGACCCCTGTACTCCCAACCTCGCCGGAGGAGCTGCCGCCATGCAGTCCAACGACGCCCGAACGCTCCTGAATTGCGCCGTACCCGCCGTAGCCGCGGGAGTGATCGCGGTCGCTGTCGCCGCCGTGCTCGCCGGCGGCAAGGGTGCGATCGGTGCCGGATTCGGCGCGGTGGTGGTGATCACTTTCATGGGAATCGGTCTGACGGTGCTTCAGCGCACCGCCCGTTCCTACCCCACGCTGTTCCAGGCGATGGGGCTGATGCTCTACACGGTGCAGCTGCTGCTCCTGGCCATCGTGCTGGCGGTGTTCAAGCACACATCGCTGTTCGACACCCAGGTGTTCGCGTTCACCCTGCTCGGCACGACCCTGGTGTGGATCGCCGCCCAGGCCCGTGCGCACATGAAGACCAAGATGCTGTACGTCGAGCCCGGATCCGCCGGAACGTCGTGATGAACCACAGGGCCGGTGCAAGAGGGCTGCCGCTCGTTTGCTATCGTCCGGTCTCAACTGCGGCAGAGCTGGCGCGGGCGGCAGTCATGCCTTCGCAACAGTCGTCCGGCTCAGCGCCCGACCGCCGCCCCCACATCTGCAAGACCAGTCCAGTGCCGTTCCGCGGGCTTACGCCGCGCCGACACAACGAGGTTGCCGTACCCATGCGCCACGCTGAAGGAGCTCGCGGTGAGTGATGTAAAGACGCTCGCCTTCGAGACGAACTGCCACATCTTCGACGGGTGCGGCTTCCCGGCCCCCGGCCTGCACTCCTTCCTCTTCAAGCCGTTGATCGGCGACGGGGACAGCAGCGTCTACTTCAACAAGACGATGCTGCTCGCGCTGCTCGGCAGCATCGTCATCGTCGGCTTCTTCTGGGCCGCCTTCGCCAAGCCGAAGGTCGTCCCCGGCAAGCTGCAGATGGTGGCCGAGGCGGGCTACGACTTCGTGCGCCGCGGCATCGTCTACGAGACGATCGGCAAGCGGGACGGCGAGAAGTACGTGCCGTTCATGGTCTCGCTGTTCTTCTTCGTGTGGATCCTGAACCTGTGGTCGATCATCCCGATCGCGCAGTTCCCGGTCACGGCGATCATCAGCTACCCGGCCGCGCTCGCCGCGGTGGTGTACATCACCTGGATGTCGCTGACCTTCAAGAAGCACGGCTTCGTGGGCGGCTGGAAGAACATCACCGGCTACGACAAGAACCTCGGCCCGGTCCTGCCGATGGTCGTCGGCCTGGAGTTCCTCTCCAACGTGATCGTCCGCCCGTTCACGCACGCGGTGCGACTGTTCGCCAACATGTTCGCCGGGCACGTCCTGCTGCTGCTGTTCACCATCGCCAGCTGGTACCTGCTCAACGGCATCGGCATCGCCTACGCGAGCGTCTCGTTCGTGATGGTCATCGTGATGACGGCCTTCGAGCTGTTCATCCAGGCCGTCCAGGCCTACGTCTTCGTCCTCCTGGCCTGCTCCTACATCCAGGGCGCGCTGGCCGAGCACCACTGAGCACCCGCCTACCGCTCAGTACTCCCCCCGATTGTCCGGTGGCCAACCCCCACCGGTCCGTGAAAGAGAAGGAAGAAACAGCATGTCCGCTGTGAACCTCGCCGCCACTCAGATCCTGGGCAACCTGGGCTCCATCGGCTACGGCCTCGCGGCCATCGGCCCCGGCGTCGGCATCGGCATCATCTTCGGCAACGGCACCCAGGCCCTCGCCCGCCAGCCCGAGGCGGCCGGCCTCATCCGTGCCAACCAGATCCTCGGCTTCGCCTTCTGTGAGGCGCTCGCCCTGATCGGTCTGGTCATGCCGTTCGTCTACCCGACCTCCTGATCCGGGCTGACGAGCCCAACCCCTTTCGACGGAAGGCACTGATGTGAACGCCCTGGCACAGCTGGCGGCCGAGGAGGCGGAGAACCCCCTCATCCCGCCGATCCCAGAGCTCGTCATCGGTCTCATCGCCTTCGCCATCGTCTTCTTCTTCCTCGCCAAGAAGCTCATCCCGAACATCAACAAGGTTCTGGACGAGCGGCGCGAGGCCATCGAGGGCGGCATGGAGAAGGCCGAGGCCACCCAGGCCGAGGCTCAGCGGACCCTCGAGGAGTACAAGCAGTCGCTCGCCGAGGCTCGTCACGAGGCCGCGCGTCTGCGCCAGGAGGCGCAGGAGCAGGGCGCCGCGCTCATCGCCGAGATGCGTGCGGAAGGCCAGCGGCAGCGCGAGGAGATCATCGCCGCGGGGCACGCGCAGATCGAGGCGGACCGCAAGTCCGCCGCGCACGCGCTGCGCCAGGACGTGGGCAGGATCGCCACCGACCTGGCCGGCAAGATCGTCGGTGAGTCCCTGGAGGACACCACCCGGCAGAGCCGTGTGATCGACCGCTTCCTCGACGAGCTCGAGGAGAAGGCCGAGGCCGCGCGATGAACGGAGCGAGCCGCGAGGCACTGGCCGCCGCACGCGAGCGTCTCGACGCGCTGGCGGACAACACGTCCGTCGACGCGGCGAAGCTCGCCGAGGAGCTGGCCGCCGTCACGGGGCTGCTCGACCGCGAGGGCGCCCTGCGCCGGGCGCTGACCGACCCGGCTCAGTCCGGCGAGGCCAAGGCCGGCCTGGCGCAGACGGTGCTCCGCGGTCAGGTCGGCGGGGAGGCCCTCGACCTGGTCTCGGGCATGATCCGCAGCCGGTGGTCGCAGTCGCGGGATCTCACCGACGCGCTGGAGGAACTCTCCTTCAGTGCCGACCTGATCGCCGCGGAGCGCTCCGGCCACCTCGACGACGTCGAGGACGAGCTGTTCCGCTTCGGCCGGATCGTCTCCGGCAGCAGCGATCTGCGGGCGGCGCTGACCGACCGCGCCGCGGGCGCCCAGGCCAAGGCCGGGCTGCTCCGTTCGCTGCTGGGAGGCCGGGCCAACCCGGTCACCGAGCGGCTCGTGGTCCGTCTTGTGACCCACCCGCGAGGCCGTAGCCTGGAGGCAGGGCTCGACGCCCTGTCCAAGCTGGCGGCGGCGCGCCGGGGCCGTACGGTCGCGGTCGTCGTCTCGGCGGTACCGCTGAGCGACCGGCAGAAGCAGCGCCTCGGCGCCGCGCTGGCCACGATCTACGGCCGGCAGGTGCACCTGAACCTCGACGTGGACCCCGAGGTCCTCGGCGGAATCCAGGTGCGGGTGGGCGACGAGGCCATCAACGGGACCATCGCGGAGCGCCTCGAAGAGGCGGCCCGGCGGATGGCCGGCTGAACCAGCCACCAACTCAAAGAGCAGTACCAGCGGCCCGAGTTGGGC
Organism: Streptomyces sp. NPDC088354; assembly: GCF_044753585.1. Lineage (NCBI taxonomy): Bacteria > Bacillati > Actinomycetota > Actinomycetes > Kitasatosporales > Streptomycetaceae > Streptomyces > Streptomyces sp. NPDC088354. The sequence goes on from NZ_JBIVNJ010000012.1 coordinate 142,878, forward strand.
CGTAGCGAATACTTCGGGCCCAACAAGGAGAGCAGGGAACCCAGATGGCGGAGCTCACGATCCGGCCGGAGGAGATCCGGGACGCGCTGGAGACCTTTGTCCAGTCGTACAAGCCGGACGCGGCCTCGCGCGAGGAGGTCGGCACGGTCAGCATGGCCGGCGACGGCATTGCCAAGGTCGAGGGTCTGCCCTCGGCCATGGCGAACGAGCTGCTGCGCTTCGAGGACGGCACCCTCGGTCTCGCCCTCAACCTCGAGGAGCGCGAGATCGGTGCGATCGTCCTCGGCGAGTTCAGCGGCATCGAGGAGGGCCAGCCGGTGCACCGCACCGGTGAGGTGCTCTCCGTCGCTGTCGGCGAGGGATACCTGGGTCGCGTCGTCGACCCGCTCGGCACCCCGATCGACGGCCTCGGCGAGATCGAGACCGACGGCCGCCGCGCGCTGGAGCTGCAGGCTCCCGGCGTCATGGCCCGCAAGTCCGTCCACGAGCCGATGCAGACCGGCCTCAAGGCCGTCGACGCGATGACCCCGATCGGCCGCGGTCAGCGTCAGCTGATCATCGGTGACCGCCAGACCGGCAAGACCGCCCTGGCGATCGACACGATCATCAACCAGCGCGACAACTGGCGTTCCGGCGACCCGAAGAAGCAGGTCCGCTGCATCTACGTCGCCATCGGCCAGAAGGGCTCCACCATCGCGGGCGTGCGCGCCTCGCTGGAGGAGGCCGGCGCCCTGGAGTACACGACCATCGTCGCGGCTCCGGCGTCCGACCCGGCCGGCTTCAAGTACCTCGCCCCGTACACCGGCTCGGCCATCGGCCAGCACTGGATGTACCAGGGCAAGCACGTCCTGATCGTCTTCGACGACCTGAGCAAGCAGGCCGACGCCTACCGCGCCGTCTCCCTGCTGCTGCGCCGCCCGCCGGGCCGTGAGGCCTACCCGGGTGACGTCTTCTACCTGCACTCCCGCCTGCTGGAGCGCTGCGCCAAGCTCTCCGACGAGCTGGGCGCCGGCTCGATGACCGGTCTGCCGATCGTCGAGACCAAGGCCAACGACGTCTCGGCGTTCATCCCGACCAACGTCATCTCGATCACCGACGGCCAGTGCTTCCTGGAGTCCGACCTGTTCAACGCGGGCCAGCGCCCGGCGCTGAACGTCGGTATCTCGGTCTCCCGAGTCGGTGGCTCGGCGCAGATCAAGGCCATGAAGTCGGTCGCCGGCCGCCTGCGTGTGGACCTCGCCCAGTACCGCGAGCTGGAGGCCTTCGCCGCCTTCGGTTCCGACCTGGACGCAGCCTCCAAGGCACAGCTGGAGCGCGGCAAGCGCATGGTCGAGCTGCTGAAGCAGGGCCAGTACGCGCCCTTCCCGATCGAGGACCAGGTCGTCTCCATCTGGGCCGGCACCACCGGCAAGCTGGACGACGTACCGGTCGAGGACATCCGCCGCTTCGAGCGCGAGCTGCTGGACTACCTCCGCCGCGAGAAGAAGGACCTCCTGCAGGGCATCGTCGAGACCGGCAAGCTGGGCGACGACACCATCGAGGCCCTGACGGACGCGGTCGCGGAGTTCAAGAAGCAGTTCGAGACCTCGGACGGCAAGCTCCTGGGTGAGGGCTGAGCATGGGCGCCCAGCTTCGGGTATACAAGCGCCGCATCAAGACCGTCACCGCCACCAAGAAGATCACGAAGGCGATGGAGATGATCTCCGCGTCCCGGATCGTCAAGGCCCAGCGCCAGGTGGCGGCCTCGTCCCCGTACGCCGATGAGCTCACCCGCGCGGTGGCCGCGGTCGCGACCGGTTCCAACACGAACCACCCGCTGACCACGGAGGCCGAGAACCCGACCCGCGCCGCGGTGCTGCTCGTCACGAGCGACCGCGGTCTGGCCGGCGGCTACTCGTCCAACGCGATCAAGGCTGCCGACCGGCTCACCGAGCGGCTGCGCGCGGAGGGCAAGGAAGTCGAGCACTACATCGTCGGCCGCAAGGGTGTCGCGTACTACGGCTTCCGTGAGCGTCCCATCGCCGCCTCGTGGACGGGATTCACCGACAAGCCGGCCTACGCGGACGCCAAGGCGGTGGCCGACCCGCTGATCGACCAGGTCCTCAAGGACACGGCCGAGGGCGGCGTCGACGAGCTGCACATCGTCTTCACGGAGTTCGTGTCGATGCTGACGCAGTCCCCCGTCGAGCGGCGGCTGCTGCCGCTCTCCCTCGACGAGGCCACCGGCGGCCAGGCCCGCAAGGAGGGGGAGATCCTCCCCCTGTACGACTTCGAGCCGTCGGCCGAGGGCGTCCTCGACGCCCTGCTGCCGCGGTACGTCGAGAGCCGGATCTACAACGCGCTGCTGCAGGGTGCCGCTTCCGAGCACGCCGCCCGCCGCCGCGCGATGAAGGCCGCGACCGACAACGCCGAGGAGCTCATCAAGACGCTCACGCGGCTTGCCAACCAGGCCCGCCAGGCCGAAATCACCCAGGAAATCAGCGAGATCGTCGGTGGCTCCAGCGCCCTGGCCGACGCCTCTGCGGGGAGTGACTAAACATGACCACCACTGTTGAGACGGCCGCTGCCACGGGCCGCGTCGCCCGGGTCATCGGCCCGGTCGTCGACGTGGAGTTCCCCGTCGACGGCATGCCCGAGATCTACAACGCCCTCACCGTCCAGGTCGCCGACCCGGCCGAGGACGGCAAGCTGAAGACGCTGACCCTCGAGGTCGCCCAGCACCTGGGCGACGGCCTGGTCCGCGCCATCTCCATGCAGCCCACCGACGGTCTGGTCCGCCAGGCCGCCGTGACCGACACGGGCGCGGGCATCACGGTCCCGGTCGGCGACTTCACCAAGGGCAAGGTGTTCAACACCCTCGGTGAGGTGCTGAACCTCCCCGAGGAGAACGCGAACGTCGGTGAGCGCTGGACGATCCACCGCAAGGCGCCGAGGTTCGAGGACCTCGAGTCCAAGACCGAGATGTTCGAGACCGGCCTGAAGGTCGTCGACCTGCTGACCCCGTACGTCAAGGGCGGCAAGATCGGTCTGTTCGGCGGCGCCGGTGTCGGCAAGACCGTCCTCATCCAGGAAATGATCATGCGTGTGGCGAAGCTGCACGAGGGCGTTTCCGTGTTCGCCGGCGTCGGCGAGCGCACCCGTGAGGGCAACGACCTCATCCAGGAGATGGAGGAGTCCGGCGTCCTCGACAAGACCGCGCTGGTCTTCGGCCAGATGGACGAGCCCCCGGGCACCCGTCTGCGCGTCGCCCTGGCCGGTCTGACCATGGCGGAGTACTTCCGCGATGTGCAGAAGCAGGACGTGCTGTTCTTCATCGACAACATCTTCCGCTTCACCCAGGCCGGTTCCGAGGTCTCCACGCTGCTCGGCCGCATGCCGTCCGCGGTGGGTTACCAGCCGAACCTCGCCGACGAGATGGGCCTCCTCCAGGAGCGCATCACCTCGACCCGTGGTCACTCGATCACCTCCATGCAGGCGATCTACGTCCCCGCGGACGACCTGACCGACCCGGCGCCGGCGACGACCTTCGCGCACCTGGACGCGACGACCGTTCTGTCGCGCCCGATCTCGGAGAAGGGCATCTACCCGGCGGTGGACCCGCTGGACTCGACGTCCCGCATCCTGGACCCGCGCTACATCGCGCAGGACCACTACGAGTGCGCCATGCGTGTCAAGGGGATCCTGCAGAAGTACAAGGACCTCCAGGACATCATCGCCATCCTCGGTATCGACGAGCTGGGCGAGGAGGACAAGCTCACCGTCCACCGCGCCCGTCGCATCGAGCGATTCCTGTCGCAGAACACCCACGCGGCGAAGCAGTTCACCGGTGTGGACGGTTCCGACGTCCCGCTGGAGGAGTCGATCCACGCGTTCAACGCCATCGCCGACGGTAAGTACGACCACTTCCCTGAGCAGGCGTTCTTCATGTGCGGTGGCATCGAGGACCTCGAGCGCAACGCCAAGGAGCTCGGCGTCGGCTGACGCCCGTCACCCGACGCTCACCCGGCAGGGGGCGGACCCTGTGTCCGCCCCCTTGCCGCACCCCCGTTATCCTGTGTTTTATGCACCCGCCGGACGGCGGCGGGTGCCGACCCGAGGAGCCATCTTGGCTGAGCTGCACGTCGAGCTGGTCGCCGCGGACCGCAATGTCTGGTCCGGCGAGGCCACTCTTGTCGTCGCACGTACCGAGTCGGGCGACATCGGCGTCATGCCGAACCACGAGCCGCTGCTCGGTGTGCTGCAGTCCGGCCCGGTGACCATCCGCACCACCGACGGCGGCACCGTCGTCGCGGCGGTGCACGGCGGCTTCATCTCCTTCGCGGACAACAAGTTGTCGGTCCTCGCGGAGATCGCGGAGCTGGCCGACGAGATCGACGTCCAGCGCGCGGAGCGGGCCCTGGAGCGTGCCAAGGCCGACGCCGACGCGGTCGGCGAGCGGCGTGCCGAGGTCCGTCTCATCGCGGCGACCGGTTCACGCTGAGCATCCGGCCCGGTGGGGCCATGAGCCGCGGGAGGCCCAGGAGGGCTTCCCGCGGTTGCAGTATCCCTGTACGTGACGTTGAGCGAGGAGGTCGATGGGCGTGATCCTCGCTTTTCAGGTGTGCGGGGCCCTTGTCGCGGTGGCGTTGCTGGGGCTGTTCGTCTTCGGTCTGCGGCGGCGGCTGATCCAGCGTCCCGGCGGCACCTTCGACTGCAGCCTGCGCATGGCGCCCGGCGGCGTCGACGCGCCCTCGGGCAAGGGATGGGCGTACGGGGTCGCCCGCTACAGCGGCGACCGGATCGAGTGGTTCCGGGTCTTCTCCTACGCCCCCCGGCCGCGACGGTCGCTGGAACGCTCGGCCATCGAAGTGCTGCACCGGCGGCTGCCGCAGGGCCAAGAGGAGCTGGCGCTGCTCTCCGACGCCGTCGTCCTGGTCTGCGAGCACCGGGGCACCCGGCTCGAACTCGCGATGAGCGACGACGCCCTCACCGGCTTCCTCGCCTGGCTGGAGGCGGCACCGCCCGGCCAGCGGGTGAATGTGGCCTGAGCAGTGAGTGCCCCGCTGGTGGGGGTCCCCCCGGACGGAGTCCGGGGGAGGGTGAATGTGGCCTGAGCAGTGAGTGCCCCACTGGTGGGGGGAGGGTCCATGTGGCCTGAGCGGCCCGCGCCCCCGGCACCCTAGGGCTTCGCCGACAGCCCCAATTCCTGCGCCAGGACGGCCGCCTGCACGCGGCTGCGCAGTTCGAGCTTGGCGAGCATCCGGCTGACGTGGGTCTTGGCCGTCGCCTCCGCCATGGCGAGACGGGCCGCGATCTCGGCGTTCGACAGTCCCTGGCCGACGCAGGCCAGCACTTCCCGCTCACGCCTGGTGAGGCCGTCGAGCACGCCGCGGTCCGCCGCCGGCGCCACCCGTGCCGGCCGGGCGAACTCCCCGATCAGGCGGCGGGTCACCGCCGGGGCGATCATTCCCTCGCCGGCCGCGACCAGGCGCACCCCCTCGATCAGCCGGTCGGCCTCGGTGTCCTTCAGCAGGAAGCCCGCGGCGCCCGCGCGCAGCGCCCCGAAGACGTACTCGTCCAGGTCGAAGGTGGTCAGCACCAGCACGTCCGCCAGGCCCTCGGCGACGATCTCGCGGGTGGCGGAGACACCGTCGAGGCGGGGCATCTGCACGTCCATCAGGATCACGTCGGGCCGCAGCTCACGTGCCGCGCGGACCGCGGCCTCACCGTCGGCGGCCTCGCCGACCACCTCGATGTCGGGCACCGAACCCAGGATCAGCACCAGTCCCGCGCGGACCGCCGACTGGTCCTCGGCGACGACGACCCGGATCACGCCTCCCCCTTCACGGGCAGCGCGGCCCGTACACGCCAGACGTCCCCGTCGTGGCCGGCCTCGAAGGTGCCGCCGAGCAGTTCGGTGCGCTCGCGCATGCCGACCAGGCCGCTGCCCGAGCCGGGGGCCCGCGGCCCCGGCCGGCCCTCCGCGCCCACCGGGGCCCAGGGGCTGGCCACGGTGACGGTGAGCACCCCGGCGTCCTGCTCCAGCACCACGGGCACCTCCCCGGGCGCGGCGTGCTTGAGGGCGTTGGTGAGCGACTCCTGCACGATCCGGTACGCGGCCAGTTCCACCGGCGCCGGAGGCGGGGGAGCGCCGGCCGGCCGCTCGTCGCGCAGGACGAACCGCGCGTGCGGGGCCGCCGCCGCCATCTGAGCGAGCAGGACGTCCAGGCCGTGCAGCCGGGGCACCGCGGCGGGCCCCGAGTCCTCGCCGGACGCGTCGCGCAGCAGGCCGATGAGCCGTCGCATCTCCGACAGGCCCTGGACGCTGTTCTCCCGGATCACCGACAGCGCCTCCCGGGCCGGCCCCTCCCGCCGGTCCAGCGACAGCGCGGCGGTGGAGTGGATGGCGATCGCCGACAGATGGCCCGCGACCATGTCGTGCAGTTCCCGGGCCATGCGGGCGCGCTCGGTGCCGACCGCCTCGCGGCGGTCCATCTCGGCCAGCAGCGCGGTCTGCTCGGCGCGCAGCCGTTCGGCCGCGGCCTCGTCGCGGTGCTGCCGCACGACGACGCCGGTGAAGGCCGGGGCGACAAAGACCAGGGCGCCCACGATGCCGATCAGCAGCGAGTCGGCGACCGGGCGCAGGGCGAGAGCGGTGGCGGTCACGGCCGCGGTGAACAGGACGCTCGCCACCGGCACGACGCGGATCAGCCGCTTCGGCCCGTACACGACGGCGGCGTAGACCAGGTCCGTGAACATCAGCACGGTCACCAGGAGCGAGCCGATCACGAAGTCCGCCGCCAGGACCAGCGTGCCGGCCACCACCGCGAACCGCGGCGCGGTGCGCCGCAGCGACGCGCAGCCGGCCATCGCGGTCAGCGGCAGCAGCGAGAGCCAGGCGTCCCCGCCGCGCGGCTGGTTGCCGGAGTAGGTGCACAGCCCGAGCGCCCACATCAGCAGGCCGCCGGCGAGGCCCGCGGCGCCGATCAGCACGTCGTCGCGGTGCGGACGCAGGGCGGCGGTGGTGGGCATTCCCCCATGACAGCACGCCGTGCGCCGACGGCGCCTCGGCCCGTGGGTGGAACGTGCCCTGCACCGAAGGATGCAGACGCGGCTCATCAGCGGCGACGATGCGCCGCGGGCGACCGGTGGCGGAGGATCGAGGGCCGCTCGTCGCCTCGGCCGTCGGTGGTGGGACGGCCTTCAGGGTCCCGCCGGGCGCCGGACCGGGCGTGCATCACCCGCCGCGCGGGCCGCGCGCGGGGGCCGTGGTCCTGCTGTGCCTGCCGCCGGTGGACGGCGTACTGCTCGCGGCCGTCGTCGCCTACGGCCACTACGGCCGTGTGGCGTACCGCTTCGCCGGCAGCCGCGGAGGGCGTGGGTCACCGGGCTCAACGCCCTCGTCGCGGCGTCCTGTACGTCGTGGCCGCGGCGCGAGCCCGGCTCGGGCCCGCGCCGGTGACCGGTCGTCAGCCGTCCGGGCGCGCGGCCGCCGCGCCGTTCAGCGGTTCTCGCCGGGCACCCACAGCACGTCGCCGACCTCCTTGTTCGCCGTGCGGGCCAGGATGAACAGCAGGTCCGAGAGCCGGTTGAGGTAGGTCGCGGTGAGCGGGTTCATCGTCTCGCCGTGCTCGTCCAGCGCCGCCCACGTGGAGCGCTCCGCCCGGCGCACCACCGTGCAGGCCTGGTGGAGCAGCGCGGCACCCGGGGTGCCGCCGGGGAGGATGAAGCTGCGCAGCTTGTCCAGCTCCTCCAGGAAGCGGTCGCACTCCGCCTCCAGCCGGTCCACGTAGCCCTGTTCGACGCGCAGCGGTGGGTACTTGGGGTCGGGCACGACCGGGGTCGCGAGGTCCGCGCCGACGTCGAAGAGGTCGTTCTGGACCCGCACCAGCACGGTCGCGACCTCCGGCGGCAGCCCGCCGAGCGCGAGGGCGACACCGATCGCGGCGTTGGCCTCGTTCGCGTCCGCGTAGGCCGAGATGCGGCTGTCGGTCTTGGCGGTGCGGCTCATGTCGCCGAGGGCGGTGGTGCCGTCGTCCCCGGTCCGCGTGTAGATGCGCGTCAGATTGACCATGGGGCCGAGCGTAGTCCCCGGTCGTGCCCGGGGTCGCCGGCCGTGGTCGCTCCCCGATTGCGACGAAGGACACACGGTGACCCGGGTCTCCAACTGCTGCGCGGGGCTGCGGAGCACCGTTAAGGTCCCGGCAACAGCATCGAGAAGATAGGTGTGTGCCGTGGCGAAGAAGCTCGCCGTCGTCGGAGCCGGCCTGATGGGCTCCGGAATCGCGCAGGTGTCGGCCCAGGCGGGCTACGAGGTCGTGCTGCGCGACATCACCGACGAGGCGCTGGCCCGCGGCCTGAGCGGTATCGAGGCGTCGTACGAGCGGTTCGTCGCCAAGGGCAAGCTGTCCGCCGAGGACGCTGCCGCCTCGCTGGGCCGCATCACCACCACCACCGACCTCGACGCGGCAGCCGAGGCGGACATCGTCGTGGAGGCGGTCTTCGAGAAGATCGAGGTCAAGCAGGAGATCTTCCGGGCCCTGGACAAGATCGCGCACCAGGACGCGGTGCTGGCCTCCAACACCTCCGCCATCCCGATCACGAAGATCGCGGCCGTGACGGAGCGTCCGGAGCGCGTGGTCGGCACGCACTTCTTCTCCCCGGTCCCGATGATGCAGCTGTGCGAGCTCGTCCGCGGCTACAAGACCAGCGACGAGACCCTGGAGCGGGCCAAGGCCTTCGCCGAGGAGGTCGGCAAGACCACCATCGTGGTCAACCGCGACGTCGCCGGCTTTGTCACCACCCGCCTGATCTCCGCGCTGGTCGTCGAGGCCGCCAAGCTCTTCGAGTCCGGCGTCGCCTCCGCCGAGGACATCGACACCGCCTGCCGGCTCGGCTTCGGCCACGCCATGGGCCCGCTGGCCACCGCCGACCTGACGGGCGTCGACATCCTGCTGCACGCCACCGGCAACATCTACACCGAGTCGCAGGACGAGAAGTTCGCGCCGCCGGAGCTCATGCGGCGCATGGTCGACGCGGGGGCGCTCGGCCGCAAGAGCGGCGAGGGCTTCTACCGCTACTGACGGGCGGTCAGCCCGGCGGGCGGGCACGGGGGTCCCGCCCGCGCCCCCACCACGGGGAGGCTGGGCCCGGCGGGCGCATCCCGTCACTCTCCAGAGTGAATTCGGTATCGGTTCGCTCACAGACGGCAACCTCTTCGTACGACGGACCGTCAGTTACGTAGAACCAACGCACTTTCCACCCATTCACTCCACGGGGAGGCTTCATGCACATCAGGGGCGACCACGCCGAGCTGGTCGTCGGGGGCCGCCTCGACGTCCGTACCGCGGCGGACGCCCGCAAGGTCCTGCACTCCGCGGTGGACGGGGGTCAGGGCGACCTGGTGCTCGACCTGACCGAGCTCGACTCGTGGGACGCCACCGGGCTGGGCGTGATCATGGGGGCGCACCGCCGCTGCGGACGGGCCGACCGCAGGCTCGTGCTGCGGGGCGTCCCGGCGCAGATGCAGCGGCTGCTGGTCGCCACGCGACTGCACCGCATTCTGGTCATCGAGGGGGGCATCGCGGCAGAAGCACTGCCGCGTACCTAGCGGGGCGTGCCGCAACGGAACTGGCAAGCCCGGACAGATTCGGACGCAAGGGCGGCATGGCGGCCCTGAGGTTCGCACATACTGTGGGAAGGTTTAAGGTTCGGTTCCGGCGTGCCACACCCCGTACGCCGAGGAGGGGAGCCGGACCGGTCCAGCTGCGGACGTGCGGGCCCGGGTACGGCCCCGCTGCGACGCGAATGGGGGGCGGAGACTAATGGACCCACACATCGGACCCGACATGTCAGGCGACGAGTACGGCGCCGGGCAGGACTCCACGAGCTTTCCCGACCGCCCGGCCCCGGCCGGACCGGAGGACGGCACACAGCCCGTGCCGCGCGTGACGCGGCCCGTGCGCGACCCGCTGACCCCCGAGGTCGGCTCGGGCACGGCGGACGGCGACGCACCTCGCGTCGTCCAGCTCGTCGTGGGCGACTGCCTGCTGACCCTCAATCCCGTCGACGGCAGCGAGGTGAGCTCCCTGCCGGCCGCGGGGCTGCCCACCCCGGTGCGCCGCGACGCGGAGGCGCGGGCCGCGCGCACCGCCGGCACGCACCCTGCCGTGCCGCCGGGCCCCCGCGGGCCCGAACTGCCCCTGCTGGAGCGGGAGGAGGAGCGCGAACGGCTCTCCCGGCTGCTGTCCCGCGGACGTTCGGTCCGGGTCACCGGCCCGTCCGGCGCCGGCCGCAGCGCGCTGCTCGACGCCGTGGCCGCGGCGTCCGCGGATCTCGCCCCCGACGGCGTGATCCGGCTCTCCGGCTACCGCCGCACGCCCAGCGACCTGCTGCAGGAGATCTTCAGCACGGTCTACGACGCCGAGGGCGAACCGTCGCCGGGGGGCGCGGCCACGGCCTACCGCCCCGACCGCGGCCGGCTCACGGAACTGCTGCGCGACGTCGGCGCGGTCGTCGTCCTGGACGACCTGGAGTTCGGCGGCGCGGCCCTGGAGGAACTGCTCGCGGCCGCGCCCGAGTGCGCCTTCGTGATGGCCGCGACGCCCGACATCGCCGCCCCCTCCTCCGACTCCGCGGTCGAGGAGGTCTTCCTCCCCGGGCTGACCCGGGTCGCCTGCCTCGAACTGCTGGAACTGGCCGCGGGGCGGCCGTTGCAGGAGGAGGAGACCGCCTGGGCGGCGGACCTGTGGTTCGAGTCCGAGGGGCTGCCGCTGCGCTTCGTCCAGGCCGGCGCGCTGCTGCGGCAGCGCGACGCGCTCGCGGCCGAGATCCTCGCCGCCGACGAGTCCGTCTGGGGCGACGCGGAGCCGGACGACGAACTGCCGGTGGACGCGCCCTTCGACGCGAGCGAGGCGTCGGCAGTGGCTCCGGGGTCCTCCTCGCACGTGCCGCTGCCCTCGCTCGCCGAGAGCGCCGCCCCGGCCGCGCTGCTGGCCTCCCGGCTGACCGGGTCGGCCCAGGAGACACTGCGCTTCGCGGTGGCCCTGGACGGCGAGTGCCCGCACCAGTCGCACTTGCCCGCCCTCGTCGGCGAGACGCACGGGGACGCCGCGCTCGGTGAACTGGTCGCCGTGGGGCTCGTCGCGCCCGTCGACCGGCACCACCGCCTCGCGGCGGGCGTGCGCACGCAGCTCGCGGCCCCCGGCGAACTCGCCGAGGAGGCCGCCGCGGAGGGCGCGCCGCAGGCCCTCACGGCCGCCCAGCACTACACCTGGTGGGTCGGTCACCCCTCCGTCACGCCCGAGCGCGTCGCCGCCGAGGCGGAGGCGATTCTCGCCGCCCTGGGCGCCTGCCGGGACGGCGGCCATGCCAGCGCGGCGGTCCTCCTCGCGCGCACGGCGGCGCCGGTGTTCGCGGCGTCGCTCCACTGGAGCGCGTGGGAACGCGCCCTGCGCTCCGGCCAGGAGGCCGCGCGGCAGTCCGGTGAGGTCGCGGAGGAGGCGTACTTCCTGCACGAACTCGGCGTCCTCGCGCTCTGCCTGGGCAGCTACGACCGCGCGCGCAGCGAACTGGAGGCCTCCATAGCCCTGCGCGGTGCCCTCGCGGACCGCCACGGCACGACGGTCGGCCGCCGTACCCTCGCCCTGGTCCTCGACCGCGTGGGCGTCACCGCGCCGCTCACCACCCCGGAGGGCGCCGGGACGACCACCACGGCCCTGGAACTCCCCGATTCCCCCGCGACCGTCATCAGCAAGCGCCTGGCCGTCTCCACGCCGCCCCGCCGCGGTCTCACCCGCTCCCGCCGCAACCTCGTCGCCGCCGGCGCGGGAGCGCTGCTCGCGGCCGTCCTCGGCACCATCGTCACGCTCGGCACGACGGCCTCCGGCGGTGACCAGAACACCCCGATGAACGTCAAGCCCCTGGAGACCGCCCAGCCCGACGAGGCCGACGACGGCCTCCCGGCGGACGGTACGTCGCCGACCCCGGGCTCCACGCAGCACGCGCCCGCGCCCTCGGCCAGCGGCAGCGGTGCCGTCGCGAATCCCAGCGCGTCCGGTGCCGCGGGTGGCGGTGGTGGCGGCGGCGCCGACCCGGGCACGGGCGGCGGGAGCACGACGGGGGAGCAGGGCGGCACAACGCCGTCGAGCACCACGAGGCCGCCGAAGGGCGGTTCCAAGCCGCCGACCCTGAAGCCCCCGACGACGCCGAGCCACTCGTCGAAGCCCTCGACGTCGCCGCCGACGTCGCCGAGCAGCCCGTCGACCACGCCGGGTTCCCCGACGCCGAGCGACACCCCGACCGGTCCGGAGGGCAGCATGAGCGCCAGCGGACCGTCCACCGACACCCCGGTGACGGCGACGGAGAGCGTCACCGGCAGCAGCACCGAGGCGCCCGTCGTCTGACGCCGGCCCGAACGGCAGCGTGGCCCCGTAGTCAGCCGACCACGGGGCCACGACGCTGTGGGGCCGGCGCACGGCCCCCGGGCTCAGAAGAGGCGCAGCTTGTCGTCCTCGATGCCGCGCAGCGCGTCGTAGTCGAGCACGACGCAGCCGATGCCGCGGTCCGTGGCGAGCACGCGAGCCTGCGGCTTGATCTCCTGGGCGGCGAACACGCCCTTGACGGGCGCCAGCAGCGGGTCGCGGTTCAGCAGTTCGAGGTACCGGGTCAGCTGCTCGACGCCGTCGATCTCACCGCGCCGCTTGATCTCGACCGCGACGGTCGTGCCGTCGGAGTCCCGGCCGAGGATGTCGACGGGCCCGATGGCGGTCGGGTACTCGCGGCGGATGAGGGTCCAGCCGTCCCCGAGCACCTCCATGCGGTCGGCGAGCAGTTCCTGCAGGTGCGCCTCGACGCCGTCCTTGATCAGACCGGGGTCGACGCCGAGTTCGTGGCTGGAGTCGTGGAGGACGTCCTCGATCGTGATGATCAGTTGCTCGCCGGCCTTGTTGGTGACCGTCCAGACCCCGTCGTCGCCCTCCTTGAGCGTGCAGGGCGGCGACATCCAGTTGAGCGGCTTGTAGGCGCGGTCGTCGGCGTGCACGGACACACTGCCGTCGGCCTTCACCAGGAGCAGCCGGGTCGCCGAGGGGAGATGGGCGGAGAGCCTGCCCGCGTAGTCCACGGAGCAGCGGGCAATGACGAGACGCATGGTCGGCAACGCTACTCGCTACCGGGCGCGGTTGGAAAATGGCCAGTTGTGAGCGCTCCCACCTAGTGTCGTGGGACCTCTCCGCCTACGGTTGTGAGTGGAGGCCGTCGTGCGGGAGAACACTGGACGGCTTCTCTCCGTAGTCCGTCTGACTCCTCGGACAGGGGGGTCACGAGAGGAGTACTCATGTCGCTCGACGTCTCACCGGCCCTCCTCGAACAGGCCGAGCGAGGCGAGGTCGACGAACGGGAATTCGTCGACTGCGTCCGGACTTCCCTGCCTTACGCATGGGACATGATCAGCTCTCTGGCGGCGCAGCTCAAGGTGGACGGCGGAGAGTTCGCCGACAACCAGGTGCCGCCGCCGGACGAGCACGCGCGGGGGCAACTGCTCCGCGCTCTGGCGAGTGACGCGATCCGGGGGGCACTTCAACGGCATTTCGGGGTGCGACTGGCATTCCAGAACTGCCACCGGGTCGCGGTGTTCCCGCTGGACCCGGCGGTCGATGAGCGTTACGCGAAGTTCACCTCCGTACGCGCACAGTTGCTGAACCAGTCCCCGGAGCTTCGGGACTGCTGAGACCGGCCACAGTGCTCCCGTCGTTGGCCGACACTTTGCCCCTTGATGTTTCAATCAGGCCAATTGCGGGAGCACTTCCGCTCCGAGCCGCGCCACGTTCTCCTCCGTGGCGGCGAGGTCGCCCGAGCCCTCGACAAGCAGGGCGAAGCGGCGGATACCGGTGCGTTCCGCGGTGGCGGCGAGACGGTCGGCGCACAGCGACGGCGGCCCCACCGGGTGCAGGTCGCAGAGGAGTTCGGTGTAGGCGAGGGGGTCGCGCATCGAGCGCGCCCGGCCGTCGACCGTACGGTGGGCGGCCAGTCCCTGCTGCAGCCAGCCGGGCATCGCCTTGGTCAGCGCCTCGACGGCGTCCGCGCGGCGGTCCGCGATCTGCGTCACACCCGCGGACACATGCTCGGCGGCCGCCACCATTTCGGGTGAAAGCCCCGCATCGCGCGCCTCGGCCTGCCACATTGCGACCATGGCCGCCTTGTCCTCGTCCCCGCAGTGCATGCCGAGCAGCATCGGCAGACCGCGCCGTGCCGCCAGCCGCACGCTGGACGGCGAGGTGCAGGCGACCACGACCGGCGGGCCGCCGGGCGCGTCGAACTCGTCGGCGCGGGGGACGACATCCACCTCGCGGAAGGCGAATCGTTCTCCCGCGGCCCCGACCCGGGGGTCGCGCAGCCAGCGCAGCAGCAGGTCGAGCGACTCGGGGAAGCCGCTCTCGAAGGCGGCCAGGCCGGCCCCGAAGACCTCCAGGTCCACCCAGGGGCCGCCGCGGCCCACGCCGAGCGTGAAACGGCCGCCGGACGTGATGTGCAGCAGCGCCGCCTGCTCGCCCAGGGACACCGGATGGGCGGTCGGCAGCACGCTCACCGCGGTGCCCACCCCGATCCGCCGCGTCCGCCCGAGCAGCAGCGCGGCCAGCGTCACCGCCGAAGGGCAGACCCCGTACGGCACGAAGTGGTGTTCCGCGAGCCACACGGAGTCCAGCCCGGCCGCTTCCGCCGCCTCGGCGGAGCGTACCGCCCGGTGCAGCGCCTCCCCGGCTCCCTGTCCGGGGAACTGGGCGGCGAGAACGAAAGTACCGACGCGCATCGTGCTTCACACCTTTCTCGGTGGCCGACGCGACTCCCCTAACCGTCATTAACGTCTGACACGTGCCAAGGGCACGGGCCAACCTCCGCGATTTCATGATTTTCAAGGGGATGGCGGACATGGGGGGTTGTGGGGCGCGTACCCGCACCGCCCCGGGCTACGCGTACGCTGAAAGCAGGTCCGATGTCCCCGACCCGCATGAGGTGTGTGCTTGTGTCCCCGCGCCGAAACCGCCCGCGAGGCACCGCCGGCAGTCCGCAGGAGACGGACGGGCCCGGCTGGGGCCGCGGCGGGGAGCGCACCGAGAGCTGGCAGGGCGAGGAGTGGACGGTCCGTCCGCTCGCGGGGAGTTCCGGCGGCAAGCGCTACCGCTGCCCCGGCTGCGACCAGGAAATCCCGCCGGGCGTCGGGCACTTGGTGGTCTGGCCGCAGTACGGCGGCGTGGACGACCGGCGGCACTGGCACACCGCCTGCTGGAACGCCAGGGACCGCCGGGGCGTGCGGCCCCAGCGGTCCCGGAACGCCCCGCGGTACTGAGCCGCGGGAGCGGAGGTCAGACGTCGCGCTTGGCGAGCACCGCGTACGCGCCGCACAGGGCGACGGCCGTGACGACCGCCAGCGCGAGCAGCTGGGGCAGCCCGTCGGCGTGGTCGCCGCCGAGCATCGGCATCCGGTAGAGCGACGCGAGGGCGTTGGGTGACGAGTACTCGATCAGCTTGTCCCGGAGCGTCCGCATGCTGTCGGCCTGCATGAAGATCGCCATGATCAAGGGCAGCAGGACCACGCCCAGCATGGTCGTGATCGCGCCCGCGGAGTGCCGCAGCAAGGTCCCCACCGCGAGGGACAGCAGCCCGAGCAGGGCGACGTACAGGCCCACGCCGACCGTGGCGCCGAGCCACTGCGCGCCACTGGCGGAGCTGACACCGCCCACCACCACGAGCTGCGAGTCGCTGTACAGGGAGAACCCCGGGTCCACCGGCTTGCCGGCGAACGTGGCGTAGTTCATCAGCGCGGTCAGCAGACAGGCCACCGTGGTGACCGTGAAGGTCAGCGCGAAGAAGACGATCCCCTTGGCGACGAGCACCCGGCCTCGCTGAGGGCAGGCGGTCAGGGTGGTGCGGATCATGCCCGTGCCGTACTCGGAGCTGATCACCAGCACGCCCAGGGTGATGACGCACAACTGCCCCAGCAGCACGCCGAACAGGCCGAAGGCCAGCACCGGGTCGGAGACGTGATCGGTCGAGGAGGCCGCGTCGACCAGCAGGTTGATGCCGAGGATCAGCACGAGCATCACGCCGAGCGTCCACATCGTGGAGCGGACGGTCCGGATCTTGGTCCACTCGGACGCCAGCGCATGGCCGAGGTGCGTCTTCTGCACGGGGATCGCCGAGGAGAACCGCGGCGCCGGGATCTGGACGGGGGCGGTCATCGGGCGTCCTCGGCGGGCTGGATGGGCTGGGTCGGCTGGGTCGGCTGCGCATACGGGTTCGGCTGCGGCGGGGCGTAGCCGTCCGGGTGGGGCTGGGGCTGCTGCGGGAACGGCTGCGGGGCTCCCCAGCCGCCCGGCACCGGCGCATCCGGCTGCTGCTGCAGGCCCTGCCGCGGGTCCGAGGTGGAGCGGTAGTCCACCGCGCCGTTCGTGAGCTGCATGTACGCCTCCTCCAGCGAGGCCTGGTGCGGCGACAGCTCCCACAGCCGCACGTCGGCGTCGTGCGCGAGGTCGCTGATCCGCGGCAGTTCGAGGCCGGTCACGCGCAGCGCCCCGTCCTGCTCCTCCTGCACCTCGGCGCCGGCCCCGGTCAGCGCCTTGCCCAGCTTCTCGCGGTCGGCGGCCACGTCGGGGGTGCGGACCAGCGCGAAGCCCGTGGAGTTGCGGGCGATGAACTCCTTCACGCCCATGTCGGCGAGCAACTGGCCGCGGCCGATGACGATCAGGTGGTCGGCGGTCAGCGCCATCTCGCTCATCAGGTGCGAGGAGACGAAGACCGTACGGCCCTCCGAGGCGAGCCGGCGCATCAGATGGCGCACCCAGTGGATGCCCTCGGGGTCCAGTCCGTTGACCGGCTCGTCGAAGAGCAGCACCTCGGGGTCGCCGAGCAGCGCGGCCGCGATGCCCAGGCGCTGCCCCATGCCGAGGGAGAAGCCCTTGGAGCGCTTGCCCGCGACCTCCTGAAGGCCCACGACCCCCAGCACTTCGTCGACACGACGGGCCGGGATGCCGGACAGCTGGGCCAGGCTGAGCAGATGATGACGGGCGCTGCGCCCGCCGTGCACGGCCTTGGCGTCCAGCAGGGCGCCCACCCGGCGCGGGGCGTTCGGCAGCAGGCGGTACGGCTGACCGCCGATGGTGACCCGTCCGGAGGTCGGGCTGTCCAGGCCCAGGATCATCCGCATCGTGGTGGACTTCCCGGAGCCGTTCGGTCCCAGGAAGCCCGTCACCATGCCGGGCCGTACCGTGAACGACAGGTTGTACACGGCCGTTTTGCTGCCGTAGGTCTTGGTGAGGCCCACTGCCTCGATCATGCTCCGCCCCTCGATGACCAGCCCTCGGGGCGGTGCCCGCCCCCGTGAGGATTAGGAGGCGGGCGGGGCGAAATTGGTTCCCGCCCCCGGGGAACCGAAACCTCCTGCGGTCCCTCGGGGCCGGGAGCCGGTCAGGCGTCGCGCTTCTTCAGGACCAGGTACCCGCCGACGAGCGAGGCGATCACCCACAGGGCCATGATGCCCAGACCGCCCCAGGGCCCGTACGGGCGCGCGTCGCCGGTCGAGACCACCTGCAGGACCTTGGAGCCGGCCTGGTCGGGGAAGTACTGGGCCACGGTCTTGGCCTTGGGGACGTTCGCGAGGATCGCCGAGACCAGGAAGAAGAAGGGCATCAGGATGCCCAGCGACAGCATGGGGCTGCGCAGCATCATCGCGACGCCCACCGAGAACAGCACCATCAGCGTCATGTAGAGACCGCCGCCGACGACCGCGCGCAGCACGCCGTCCTCCGAGATGGAGGTGCTGTGCGAGCCGAGCAGGGCCTGGCCGACGAAGAAGGTCAGGAAGCTGGTGGCCATCCCCACGACGAGGGCCAGGGCGCCGGTGACCGCGACCTTCGACAGGTAGAACGTGGCGCGCTGCGGGACCGCGGCGAGCGAGGTGCGGATCATGCCGGTGCTGTACTCACCGGTGACGACCAGGACGCCGAAGACGATCAGGGCCAGCTGGCCGAGGATCAGCCCGGCGAAGCTCGTGTTCGTCGGGTCGAAGCTCCGCAGATCCTGCTCGGAGGCGTGCTCCCACTGGGAGGCGATCAGCAGGCAGATCAGTCCGCTGATGACGACGGTGACGAGGAGTGCGGACGCCAGCGTCCACACCGTCGAGCGGACCGACTTGACCTTGGTCCACTCGGACTGCAGAACCGCGCTCGGTGCCGCCATGTCAGGACTTCTCCTTCTTCTTCTGCCATTCGGCGCCCCAGGCAGGCGCGGGCGTCGTCGCGGCTGTCGCGGCGGGAACGGCGCCGGCCGCCGCCGCCACGGACCCGTCCACCGGCTGTCCGGGGATGCCCGCCTGGTACTCGACCGACTCGGCGGTCAGGCGCATGAAGGCCTCTTCCAGGGAGGCGCGCTGCGGGCTCAGCTCGTGCAGCACCAACTGGTGCCGCGCGGCGAGCTCACCGATCTTCGCGGTCTCCGCGCCCTCGATCTCGAAGGCGCCCTCGTCGGTGATCAGGGGCGTGATCGACGCGCCGGTCAGCACGTCCTTGAGCTTCTCCGGCTCGGGCGTGCGGACCCGCACATAGGAGCGGGAGTTCTCGGCGATGAAGTCGGCCATCGTCGTGTCCGCCATCAGCTTGCCGCGGCCGATCACGATCAGGTGCTCGGCGGTCAGCGCCATCTCGCTCATGAGGTGGCTGGAGACGAAGATGGTCCGGCCCTGGGCCGCCAGGCTCTTCATCAGGTTGCGGATCCAGTGGATGCCCTCGGGGTCGAGTCCGTTGACCGGCTCGTCGAACATCAGGATCTCGGGGTCGCCGAGCAGTGCCGCGGCGATGCCGAGGCGCTGGCCCATGCCGAGGGAGAAGCCCTTGGAGCGCTTCTTGGCGACCGAGGAGAGACCGACGATCTCCAGCACCTCGTCCACCCTGCGGGCCGGGATGCGGTTGGACTGGGCGAGGCACAGCAGATGGTTGTGCGCCGTGCGGCCCCCGTGGATGGCCTTGGCCTCCAGCAGCGCGCCGATGTGCTGCAGAGGTTCGTTCAGCTCGCGGTAGTGCTTGCCGTCGATGCGGATGCTTCCGCTGGTCGGATTGTCCAGGTCCAGCATCATGCGCATCGTGGTCGACTTCCCGGCGCCGTTGGGACCGAGGAAACCGGTCACCACGCCGGGCCGCACCGTGAAGGTGAGGTCGTCCACGGCGGTCTTGTCACCGTACCGTTTCGTCAGCCCCTGCAGCTCGATCATGCCGCATAGGGTACTGGTGCCACCGCGGCCGGTGCACCCGGAATGCGGGCCCCCGATAGTGCCCGAGCCCCCTGCCGGAAGGCAGGGGGCTCAGTCGGTCCGGACGCGGGGCGCGTTCAGCGCTGGGCCGGGACGCCGCGCGAGACGGGCTCGTCGTCGGCGGGGGCGCCGGCCGCGGCGACGGCCGCACCGGTCAGCGTGGCCAGCATCTCGCGGACGTTGGTCAGCTGGGCGTTGATGCTGTCGCGGCGGTTGGTGAGGGCCGCCAGCTCGCGCTCGGACTCGCTGCGGATGCGGTCCGCCTTGGCGTTCGCGTCGGCGACGATGTCCTCGGCCTGGCGCTGCGCGGTCTCGACCGTCTGACGGGCACGGCGCTCGGCGTCGGTGCGCAGCTTCTCGGCCTCGAGGCGGAGCTGCTCGGCGCGGTGCTCGATCTCGGCGAGGCGCTTCTCGGCCTTGGCCTGACGGGACGCCAGGTCGCGCTCGGACTGCTCACGGCGCTTGGCGAGGTTGGTCTCGAAGTCGGCCGCGGCCTGGGCCGCCTTGGCGCGGGTCTCCTCGAAGAGGGCGTCCGCCTCCTCGCGCTTGGCCTGCGCGTCCTTCTGCGCGTCGGCGCGCATCTGGCCGGCCTCACCCTTGGCCTTCTCGACGATGCGCTCGCCCTCGTCCTCGGCCTTGGCCTTGCGGTCGGTGGCGTAGGACTCCGCGTCGTTGCGCACCTGGGCGGCGGCGGACTCGGCCAGCTCGCGGTGCTGCTCGGCGGCGCGGCGCGCCTCCTCGCGCAGATCCTTCGCCTCTTCCTCGGCGAGACGGAGGATCTTCTCGACGCGTGCACCGAGACCGGCGTAGGACGGCTCGGCGTCATTGACCTGCGCCTGAGCGTTCTGGGTCTCGAGGTGCAGTTCCTCGATGCGCTTCTCCAGCGCGTTGATCCTGGCCAGTGCGCTGTCACGGTCGGCGACCAGCTTGGTGATGCGGTCGTCCACCTGCCCGCGGTCGTATCCGCGCCGCACGAGCTCGAAGCCGAAGGGGGAGGAAGTGTCGCTCATGGGGTTCCTGTCAATTCAGACCGGGTGGGGTGTTAGAGGGAATCCTAGGGGCCGGGGCGGCGTGTCATCGAGTCACTGTCCAGTAACTGTGCACAATGACCGCTCAATCGAGTGGTGCATCGTCGGACCGCTTGCCCCCTGTTCGGGTGGTTCCGGACGCCGCCCCGGCGGCGACCGTGTTCTTACCGTTCTGTGTGCCGTTCTGACTGTTGCTCTTTCCCCCGTCGAGCGGCGTCTGGAATGACTCCAGTGCCTCAAGGACATCCTGCACGCGGGTGATCTCCGCGTTGATGTCCTGGCGACGCCGGGCCAGCACCTCCAGCTCGCGCTTACCCTCCGTGACGATCCTCTCGGCCTCGGTGCGCGCCTCGGCACGCAGCCGCTCCGCGTCCCGCTCGGTGTCGACCTTCTTCTGCTCGGCGCCCTTGAGGAGTTCCTCGGCCTTCTTCACCGCCGCGATGCGGACCTTGCTGGCCTCCGCGCTCGCGGTCGACCGGGTCTCCTCGGCCTGCGCCTCGGCGTCGGAGACCAGCTCGCGCGCCTTCGCCTCGGCCTTGGACAGCTGCTCGGTGGCGGCCTCCACCAGCTTGTCCACACGCTCGCCCGCCGACTTCATCGTGGCGGCGGCCTCCGCGCGGGCCCGCTCGTGCAGCTCCTCGACCTCCGCCTCGACGCGCTGGCGCAGTTCCTGCGACCGCTCCCTTATGGCGGTGGCGTCCCGGCGGGCCTCCTCCAGCATGGTGTCGGAGTCGGTACGGGCCCGCTCCACCAGGCCGTTGCCCTCGTTGGTGGCCTCGCTGACGATCCGGTCGGCCTCCTTGCGGGCGGCGCCCACCATGGTGTCGGCCTGCTCCTCGGCCGCGGCGCCGATCTTCCGGGCCTCGGCCTGGGCGCCGGAGATCAGCTCGTCCGCCTGGGCGGCGGCCTCGCCGCGGCGCTTGTTGGCGTCCTCGCGGGCCTCGTCGCGCATCCGGTCGGACTCCGCACGGGCCGCCTCCGCGTCCCGTTCCGCCGACTCCAGGGCGTCCTTGGCGAGGATGCCGAGCCGCTCGGCCTCCGTCCGCGCCTTGCCGATGAGCTGGTCGGCCTGCTGGGCGGCCTCCGTCCGGCGCTTGTTGGCCTCGTTCCTGGCCTCGTCCAGCAGGCGGCGGGACTCCGCCTCCGCGGTGCCCAGCGCCTCCTCGGCGGCCCGGCGGCGCTCCACGGTGTCCCGCTCGGCGCTCTCCAGGGCGTCCTTGGCCAGGATGCCGAGGCGCTCCGCGTCGCGCTGCGCCTTGCCGAGCATCTCCTCGGCCTGAGTGCCGGCCTCGGCACGCAGCCGGTCGGCCTCCTCGACCGCCTCCGACAGCAGCCGGTCCACCTGCTCGGCGGCGTCCACGCGAAGGCGGTTGGCCTCCTCGCGGGTCTCCGCCCGCAGCGCGTCGGCCTCCTCGATCGCCTCGGTGACGGTGCGATCGGCCAGCTGGCGGGCGGACTCGGCCTCCTCCTGCGCCTCCCGGCGCATCCGGGACGCGTCCTCGCCGGCCCGCTCCCGCTCGGCGTTGGCCTCCGCGTGCAGCCGGTCGGCGCCCTCCTGCGCCTCGCTCCGCAGGCGCTCCGCCGCGTGCTCCGCGGCCGAGCGCAGCCCGGCGATCTCCTCCTCGGCCTGCTCGTGGAGCCCGTTGACCGAGTCCCGCACCTGCTGGGCGGTCGTCTCGGCCGCGCCGATCAGCTCCGCGGCGTGCCGCTCGGCCTCGGCGACCAGCCTGGCGGCCTCGGCACCGGCCTCCTCCACCCGCTTGCGGGCGCTGGCCAGCAGCTCGTCGCTCTCCTGGCGGGCCTGCGCGCGCTCCTGCTCGGCCTCGCCGCGCGCCGCGCCCAGCAGTTCCTCGGCCTCGCGGCGGCGCCGGCCGGCCTCCTCCTGGGCAGCGGACAGCGCCTCGGCGGCCTCGGCACGCAGCCGGCCCGCGGTCTCCTGGGCCTCGGCCCGCACCCGGTCGGCGGTCTCCTGCGCCTCGGTGCGCAGCTGTTCGGCCTCGGCAGCGGCCTCGCCGCGCAGCCGAACGGCGGCCTGCTCGGCCTCGGCACGGCTCTGCGAGGCATCGGCGGCCGCCTCGTCACGCAGCCGCAGGGTGTCCTGCTCGGCCTGCTCCTGCAGGGTGCGCACCCGCTCGGCCGCCTCCGCGCGCAGCGCGGCGACCTCCTCGGCGGCCTCGCGGCGCAGCCGGTCGGCCTCGGTGCGGGCCTCGCGCAGCGCGTCCTCGGCGGCGGTGATACGCCGCTCGGCCTCCTCGCGCTGCCGGACCAGATCGGCCTCGGCCTCGTCGCGCAGCCGCTCGGCGCCGCGTTCGGCCTCCTCGCGCAGCGCGGCGCCGGCCGCCTCGGCGTCCGCCCGCACCTGGTCGGCCTGCTGCTGCGCCTCCTCGCGCAGCTGCCCGGCCTCGCCGTGGGCGCGCTCCAGCAGCTCGTCGGCCTGGCGGCGCAGCCCCGCGGCCCGCTCGATGGCCTCGGTGCGGACCCGGTCGGACTCGGCGTTGGCGGTCTGCCGGTGCGCGGCCGCGTCGGCCTTGGCCTTGGTCAGCAGCTCCTCGGCGGAGCGGGCCGCCTCCTCGATCTGCTGGACGGCCTCGCGCCGGGCCTCGCCGCGGATGCGCTCGCCCTCGGCGACCGCCTCGGCGCGCAGCTGCTCGGCCTCGCCGCGCAGCCGGCGCGCCTCCTCCTGCAGCTCGACCGTCTTGGCCCGGTACTCCTTGGTGTCGTCCTTGGCCGTGCCGAGCAGTTGCTCGGCCGACTCCTCGGCCTGGCCGCGCAGCCGCTCCGCCTCGGACTCCGCCTCGCGGCGGATGCGCTCGGCCTCCTCGCTCGCCGCACGGGTGGTGGCGCGGGCGTCCTCGGTGGCCTTGGTGAGGACTTCCTCGGCGGTGCGGGCCGCCTTGGCCAGCGCGGCCGCGGCGTCCTCGGCCGCCTCGGACTTGGCGGTCTCCTGGGCGTTGGCGAGCACGCGATCGGCCTCGGCCTTGGCGTCCGCGACGACCTGCTCGGCCTCGGCCTTGGCGGCCTCCGCCTCCTTGGTCGCCTCCGCGACCAGGCGGGCGACCTCGGCCTTGGCGGTGCGGGTGCGCTGCTCGTTGTCGGCGTCCACGACGGACAGCCGCTTGGCGGCGTTGCTCGCCGCCTCCTCACGGAGCCGTTCGGACTCGCTCTGCGCCTCGCGGAGCTTCTCCTCGGCCTCGCGCAGCTTCTCCTCGGCGGCCCGGGTGAGTTCGGCCGCGTGGCTGCGGGCGTTCTCGGTGTCGCTGCGGGTGGACGTGCGCAGCTGCTCGGCCTGGGAGGTGGCCTCCTGGGCCTGGTTGGCGGCGGCGTTGAGCAGGCGCTCGGCGTCCGCGCGGGCCCGGCGCAGCAACTGCTCCGCCTCGGCGCGGGCCGCCGAGCCCTCGGACTCCAGCCGGTCGCGGGCACCCTCGGCGATCCGCTGGGCCTCGGCGCGGGCGGCGGCCAGCGCCGCCTCCGACTCGGCCCGGGTCTCCTCCATGAGCCGCCGGGCCTGGGACTCGGCGCGGGCGCGCAGCTGTTCCGCCCAGGCGACGTTCTCGTTGACGTGGCTCTCGACGTTGGTCCGGCGCTCGGCCAGCTCCTCGTCCAGGCGGCGGCGCCGGGCGACGGCCTCGGCGTGCCACTCGGCCTCCACGCGCGACTGGTGCTCGGCCTGCTCCTGGAGCAGCCGCTGGGTGGCGGCGCGGGCCTCGCGCAACTCCCGTTCGGCGTCGGCGCGCAGCTGGTCGGCCTGGATCTGGGCGTTGCGCAGCAGCTGGTCCGCCTGCAGACCCATGTTGTCGTAGGCAGGACGGGTCGCGAGGTTGCGTCGCGCCTCGTGCAGCTTGGCGCGCAACACCTCGACCTGGTATCCGAGGTCGTCGGCATGCTGGACGACCTTGTCCCGCTCTTTCCGAAGCCGCTCCATCTCGGCCTCGAACTGCGAGAGGTGGTCTTCCTCAACCTCGTAGCGGTCGTAGCCCCGCACTCCGCGGTCCCATCCGTCTCCTGGTGTACCCACCCGCCAACCGAGTGAGATTCCCCGGGGCCCCGTTCACCGCGGAGCCTTACGGAGAATTGTGTCCGATCCCACGCCGAGGCGCGGGCAGGTACCCCAGCCCACCCCGGGGTCGCCCCGCCACTCTACCGGGGCGAGTCGGCTCCGGTCAGTGCTCCTTGGACGAGGTGACGAGCTCGGTGAGAACCCCGTGGCAGTCCTTGGGGTGCAGGAAGGTGATCCGGGACCCCATCGTGCCGGTGCGCGGGCTGTCGTACAGCACCCGCACGCCCTTGTCCCGCACGGCCGCGGCGTCCCCGTCCACGTCCTCGGTGCCGAAGGCGATGTGGTGGACGCCCTCACCGTTCTTGGCCAGCCACTTCGCGACCGTGGAGTCCTCGCGGGTCGGTTCCAGCAGCTGCAGGTAGGACGCGCCGCCGTCCGAGGTCTCGTTGATCTTCAGCATGGCCTCGCGGACGCCCTGCTCCTCGTTGACCTCGGTGTGGAACACCTCGAAGCCGTACGTGGCACGGTAGAACTCGACGGTCGTGTCGAGGTCGAAACATGCGATACCGATGTGATCGATTCGAGTCAGCATGACTCCAGTGGACCGCCGGTGCGCATGGTCACGCAACGTGCCCGCGATCACACCGTCCGCCTCGTGACCGCCGCCGTACCGCTCAGTACATTGACACCACCCTCGTGAAACCATCGTTAACCCACCCTCCGTGCAAAGGGGCCGCGTCATGACCAGCCAGGCACGTACGTCCGTGATCGTCGCGGGCGCCCGCACTCCGATGGGCCGCCTGCTCGGCTCGCTCCGCAGCTTCTCCGGCGCCGAGCTCGGCGCCCTCGCCATCAACGCGGCCCTGGACCGGGCGGGCATCGCCGGCGACCAGGTCGAGTACGTGATCATGGGCCAGGTGCTGCAAGCCGGTGCCGGGCAGATTCCCGCCCGCCAGGCCGCGGTCAAGGCCGGCATCCCGATGAGCGTTCCGGCGCTCACCATCAACAAGGTCTGCCTGTCGGGACTGGACGCGATCGCGCTGGCGGACCAGTTGATCCGCGCGGGTGAGTTCGACGTCGTGGTGGCCGGCGGCCAGGAGTCGATGACCAACGCGCCGCACCTGCTGCCGAAGTCCCGCGAGGGCTTCAAGTACGGCGCCGTGCAGATGCTGGACGCGATGGCCCACGACGGCCTGACCGACTCCTTCGAGAACATCGCCATGGGCGAGTCGACGGAGAAGCACAACACCCGCCTGGGCATCGCCCGCGCCGAGCAGGACGAGATCGCGGCCCTGTCCCACCAGCGTGCGGCGGCCGCCCAGAAGAACGGCCTGTTCGACGCCGAGATCACCCCGGTGGAGGTCCCGCAGCGCAAGGGCGACCCGGTGGTCTTCAGCAAGGACGAGGGCATCCGGGCCGAGACCACGGTCGAGTCCCTGGGCAAGCTGCGCCCCGCGTTCAGCAAGGAGGGCACCATCACGGCCGGCTCCTCCTCGCAGATCTCCGACGGCGCCGCCGCGGTGGTCGTGATGAGCAAGGAGAAGGCCGAGGAACTGGGTCTGGAGTGGCTTGCCGAGATCGGCGCCCACGGCAACGTGGCCGGACCGGACAATTCGCTCCAGTCGCAGCCGTCGAACGCCATCGCGCACGCGCTGAAGAAGGGCGGCCTCACCGTGGCCGACCTGGACCTCATCGAGATCAACGAGGCGTTCGCCGCGGTGGCCGTGCAGTCCATGAAGGACCTGGGCGTGACACCTGAAAAGGTGAACGTCAACGGTGGCGCCATCGCCCTCGGCCACCCGATCGGCATGTCCGGCGCCCGCCTGGTGCTCCACCTGGCGCTGGAGCTCAAGCGCCGCGGCGGCGGCGTCGGCGCGGCGGCGCTGTGCGGTGGCGGCGGTCAGGGCGACGCGCTGATCATCCGCGTCCCGGCCAACTGACACCCGGCACACCCTGTGGGCAAGTGAGCCGAAGGGGCGCGGCGCCCGCCGAGGAGGAGAACACGCGCAGGCCCCGGGGAACGGGGGGCCGAGCATGATCGACTGCCGGCAGGCGCTCCGAGTGCCTCGGAGGCGAACCGAGCCCTCGACAAGGAGGAGCACGCAGTGATGGACGTCCCCACCCTGGTGGAGCAGGCGCGGCAGGGCCGCCCGAGGGCGGTCGCCCGGCTGATCTCGCTGGTGGAGGGGGCGTCCCCGCAGCTGCGTGAGGTGATGGCGGCCCTCGCGCCGCTGGCCGGCGGCGCGTACGTGGTCGGGCTGACCGGTTCGCCCGGTGTCGGCAAGTCGACCTCGACATCGGCGCTGGTCTCGGCCTACCGCCGGGCCGGGAAGCGGGTCGGGGTGCTCGCGGTGGACCCCTCGTCGCCGTTCAGCGGGGGCGCCCTGCTGGGCGACCGGGTCCGGATGAGCGACCACGCCTCCGACCCGGGGGTCTACATCCGTTCCATGGCCACCCGCGGCCATCTGGGCGGCCTCGCGTGGGCCGCGCCGCAGGCGATCCGGGTGCTGGACGCGGCGGGCTGCGAGGTGATCCTCGTGGAGACGGTCGGCGTCGGGCAGTCGGAGGTGGAGATCGCGGCCCAGGCGGACACCGCGGTGGTGCTGCTCGCGCCGGGGATGGGTGACGGCATCCAGGCCGCGAAGGCCGGGATCCTGGAGATCGGCGACGTCTACGTGGTCAACAAGGCCGACCGGGACGGCGCCGATGCCACCGCCCGCGAGCTCAACCACATGCTGGGCCTGGGCGAGGCACGGCAGGCGGGCGACTGGCGGCCGCCGATCGTCAAGACGGTCGCCGCCCGCGGCGAGGGGATCGACGAGGTCGTCGAGGCCCTGGAGAAGCACCGGGCCTGGATGGAGGAGCACGGCGTGCTGGCGGAGCGGCGGATGCGCCGGGCCGCCCTGGAGGTCGAGCACATCGCCGTGACGGCGTTGCGCGAGCGGATCGGCGACCTGCACGGCGACCGCCGGCTGGGCGCCCTGGCCGAGCGCATCGTCGCCGGCGAGCTGGATCCGTACGCGGCGGCGGACGAGTTGGTCGCGGGTCTGACCGAGCGGGCCTGACCGGCCGGACGTGACCGGGCGGACCTGACGCCGGCCCTGAGCGGCCGGGCGGAGACGGGAGCGGCCCGGGCCCGAGCGGCCCGTCCGGGCCGGCGCGCGCGGCGCCGCCCGGCGGGCCGGTGGGTCAGACGCGTCCGCGCACCGCGCGCAGGTGCTCCGCGACCGGGGCCAGCGCCTTGCGCAGCGCCACCAGGTCCTCCGCCGGGAGCAGGTCGATGAAGTGCTCCCGCACGGCCGCCACGTGGTGCGGGGCGACCTTGCGCATGGTCTCCCAGCCCTCCTCGGTGAGGACGGCGAACAGCCCGCGCCGGTCGGACTCGCAGTTCTCCCGGCGGACCAGGCCCGCGGTCTCCATCCGGCTGATCTGGTGGGACAGCCGGCTCTTGGACTGCAGCGTCGCGCGGGCGAGGTCGCTCATCCGCATACGGCGCTCGGGGGACTCGGAGAGGTTGACCAGGATCTCGTAGTCGTTGTAGGTCAGACCGAACGGCTGCAGGTCCCGTTCGAGCTGGTGGGTCAGCAGTTTGCTGACCTCCAGGTGGGTGCGCCAGGTGCGCTGCTCGTCGCCGGTCAGCCAGATGGTGCCGCTCTCAGTCTCCATGCTGGAATTATACCCAGAATGTTGAAATCCGTATTATTCGGGGTCCTGTTGCGTGTCCGCGCGGTCACAGTCCGAAACGGCGTTGCAGGTCGCCCAGTTGACCCGGCAGCCGCGGCGCGCCCGCCCCGCCAGGGGCGCCGGTCCCCGCGCCCGGGACGCCGGCCTCGTGCGGGACCGCGCCGGTCGCCTGCTCGGGCATCAGCACCTCCGTGGACTGCAGCAGCACCTGGCCCGCGCCCACGAACTCGAACTGGTGCTCCTCGCCCGAGGTGCCGCCGATGCCGGTCAGCGCCCGCAGTCCGCCCAGCACGCCGCGCATGTACCCGTGGTCGTAGTGGTGGCAGGGCGACGGGCAGTCCGCCCAGCCCACCAGGGCCTGCGGGTCCACCCGGACCGGGGGCTCCACGAAGTGCACCGCGCCGTTGGAGGCGGCGACGAACTTCCCCGTCCCGATGAGGGTCAGGAAGCCCGGGATGATCGACTGCTTGAGCGCCAGCCCCGGCTGGAAGGCGAGCAGGTTCCCCGACCGGATGGTGAGGTTGCCGTCCTCCAGGTCGTAGGAGTTCACGTCGAAGGCCCGGTCGGCGAGGATCATCTTGCCCTGGCCCTCGGCGACCACCCAGTCCGAAGCGTGCAGCGGGGAGTGGAAGTTGGCGCGGATGAGGCCGTCGAGGGCGCCGTGGCCGATGCCGTGGAAGGAGATCTGCCCGTAGTAGGCGATCATCTTCCCCTTCTGCAGGAACCACTGGCCCTTGAGGTCCACGCTGAAGGCGTACGGGTTGACGTTGTCGTCGACCGGCAGGGTGTACGGGTCGTGGACGACCGGTCCGGTGCTCACAGTTTCTCCTCGCTCGCCTGTACGTAGACCGTGCCCTGCCCCGACAGCTCCAGCTGGAACGCCTCGCCGGAGCCGCGGCCCACCATGTCCCGCCAGCCGAGCGCGGTGGACAGCTTGTTGCGGACGTCGCCGCGGTGGGCCACGTACGCCTGCGGGTCGACGTGCACCGGGCGCTGCGGGGAGATCGGCAGCTCGATGACGCCGCCGTGCGCCATCACCGCGACCGCGCCCTGGCCCTGCAACGTCGTGGTGAACAGGCCCTGGCCGGTCACCTGGCCGCGGATGACGCCCATGACACCGCCCTGCGAGCCCATGAACATGGTGCCCTGGCGCAGGGTGCCGTCGAAGGCCAGCAGGCGGTCCGCCTCGACGTAGAGGGTGTCACCGGTCAGGTCGATGCAGTGCACATGGTGGCCGCCGTGCCCGAACATCACCGAGCCATGGCCCTCGACGGTCATCAGCGGTGTCGCCTCGCCCGCCATCCGGCGGCCGATCATCGAGCCGATGCCGCCCTGCCCGCCCTGGATGTTGGGGGTGAAGGAGACGTTCCCCCGGTACGCGAGCATCGCGCCCCGCTGGCTGAACAGCCGCTGGCCGGGGAGCACCTGGGCCTCGACCATCTTGGAGTTGATCCGTGTGAACGGCATCAGATCTGCCCCCCGACCGTGTTGCGCTCGCTGGGCTGGACGTACACCAGGCCGTCGCCCTCGAAGCGGATCTGGAAGGACTCGCCGCCGGACTCGCCGATCATGGCGCGCCAGCCGATGCCGGCCTGGAAGTGCTGCTGCAGGTTGCCGGTGTGCGCCACATAGGCGCCCGGGTCGACCTGCAGCGGCATGCCGGGGGCCACGCGCAGCACCACGGCGGGCCCGTCGGACATGATCGCCGCCTGGCCCGTGCCCTCCACCGTTGTGGTGAACAGGCCGTTGCCCTGGGAGGCGCCGCGCAGCCCGGTGAAGGTGGTGCCGGTGCGCAGCGTCGCCTCGGTCGCCAGCAGGTTGCTGGCCTCGACGTACA
Source organism: Streptomyces sp. NPDC088354 (assembly GCF_044753585.1). Lineage (NCBI taxonomy): Bacteria > Bacillati > Actinomycetota > Actinomycetes > Kitasatosporales > Streptomycetaceae > Streptomyces > Streptomyces sp. NPDC088354. The sequence goes on from NZ_JBIVNJ010000012.1 coordinate 172,703, forward strand.
GTTTCTCGCCGTTCAGGCGGACGAGGTTGATCTCGCTCGCGCGGTCGGCGAAGTAGCAGGTGCCCTGCCCCCGTACCTCCATGACCTCCATCGACTCGCCGGTGAGGCGCCGGGTCACCATGCCGCGCAGACCCTCGCCACCACCGGACATCTTCTTGAACTGCATCTGGCCGTCGTAGGCGACCATCGAGCCGTTCTTCGCCTTCACGGCGTCGCCGGCCATGTCCACGGCGAGCACCTTGCTGCCCTGCAATCGAAACTGAGCCACGGGTCAGACCGTATCCGTCCGGGAGGAACCCGTCACCAGGGTCCTCGTCACAGGGGATTCACCGGATGTGTCGGGCGCGTCGGGTGTGCCGGGTGCGTCGGACGCGCCGGACGGGCCGGCGGCGCCCGCCGCCTCCTCGACCTCCAGCAGTGAGGCGCCGCGCCGCTCGGCCTCGAAGGCGGCGTGACCGCCGCGCAGCCCGAACAGCCGCTTGGACAGCAGGATGTAGAGGACGGCGAGAATGTTGAGCAGCAGCGTGCCGATCTTGAGGTAGCTGACCTTCTCGGTCAGCTCCCAGATCTCCAGCGGCAGGAAGGCGGCAGTCGCCACGACGGTCAGGTACTCCGCCCACCGCTTCGCCGCCCACAGACCGACCGCCTCGACGATCTCGATCAGCGCGTACAGCAGCAGCGCCCCGGCCACGATCAGCAGCGTCGAGTGCCGGTACTCGAAGGTTCTGCGGATGGTGTCGACCACGGGGGAGTGGTCGAGGTCGTAGTGGAAGTGCTCGAAGACCGGGCGGAGGACCGTCAGGTTCTCCTCGAAGAAGCGGCGCACCGCGTCCTGCGAGTTGCTGAAGCGCCACACCGCCCAGGCCGCGAGCACGATGAACAGGCCGCGCAGCATCCGTTCCACGGCCAGGAAGCGCAGGATGAACAGATCGCGCAGCGCGCGGCCGCGCGGCACCTCGGGCGCGCGGTCAGCGGGCCCCGAGCCGTGCGGCTCGCCGAGCGCGAAGTCCCCGCAGCGCAGGCAGCGCCACACCTCGCCGAGCGCGGTCTCGGCACGCAGTCGCTCGCGCAGGTGCGTCTCGTCGGGCGCGTACGTGATGTGCCCGCGCCGGGCGCAGTGCCGGCGGTCCCAGTCGAACGTCATGTGGTGCAGGACGCCGGGGAGGCGTACTTGGTTCATCCGGTCCGCGCCGCACCCGGCCCCGGGCGCGGGGCGGCGCGGGGGTGGGGTGATAATGGCCAGGGCCCTTGTGAGCACATTCACAATCGCCTCGGCGCCGTACCGACCGCTCCGCCGCTCGCCCCTGCCCCGTTAGTGAGGTCCCGTGGACGTCAAGACCGCATCCGCCCTGAACCGGCTCCGCCTGGTCTCCGCCCCGGAGGCGGTGTCCTTCCTGCTGCTGCTGATCTGCTCGGTGCTCAAGCGCACCACGGACTTCAACGCGGTCCCCGTCATGGGGGCGGTCCACGGCGTCCTGTTCATCCTCTACGTCCTGTTCTGGCTGGACGCGTGGGTCCGCGCCAAGTGGTCGATCGGCCGCGCCGCGCTCTACTTCCTGCTGTCCGTCCTGCCCACCGGCGGCTTCTTCGCCGAGCGCAGGCTGCGCCGCGAGGCCGAGGACAGCGTGATCGCCGCCCGTGCCCGCAAGGAGCTCAAGGACCTCGGGCGAGGGGCGGCCCAGGCATGATCGTCGCCTTCTCCGTCAGCCCGGTCGGCGTCGGCGAGGACGTCGGTGAGTACGTCGCGGACGCGGTCCGCGTGGTCCGCGAGTCGGGGCTGCCCAACCGCACCGACGCGATGTTCACCTCGATCGAGGGCGAGTGGGACGAGGTCATGGACGTCGTCCGCCGCGCCGTCGCCGCCGTCGAGGCCCGCGCCCCGCGGGTCTCCCTCGTCCTCAAGGCCGACATCCGGCCGGGCGTCACGGACGGACTGACCTCGAAGGTCGCCACCGTCGAGCGGTACCTCGCGGGCGAGTAGCGGGAAGCCATCCCGGAACGAACGCCGGGGCGGGCTGGACATCCAGCCCGCCCGGCGTCTTTTGCGCCCGCACACGTCTTGAGCGGTCGCTGTGGACGCGGGAGATCGAGCAGGTGCTCGCCCGGGTCCTGGGCGGCACCCCGCTCGCCGAGTTCGTGGACACCGCGGGGTTCGCCAAGGCCGTGGCGGCGGGCTTCGTGGGACTGGAGCTGTACGAGGGCGTCGACCCCGAGGGCGCCGAGCGCGCCTTCGCCGCGGTCGAGCAGGTCGCGGCTCTGGCCGGCGCTCTGGAGGAACTCGGCCCCGTCGCCCAGCGGGCGGTACGGGCGCGGCTGCGGCGCTCAGTCGCCCGTCAGGGCGGTGCCCAGTGGGGTGCGCTCGTAGAGGACCTGGTGGCTGTAGCGGCGTGAGGTGAGCAGGCCCGCGTCGCGGAGCACCGACAGGTGGGAGGACACGGACGACAGGGCGAGGCCGTGGCGGTGGGCCAGTGCGGTGGTCGTCGCCGGTTCGCCGAGACCGGCGAGGATGGCGGCCCGGTTGGCGCCCAGCAGGCGTTCGAGGGTCTCCGAGCCGGCCCGCGGGGCCTGCCAGAGTCCGCCGATGCCGCGCGCCGGGTAGACGACGGTGCCCTGCCAGGGCGGGTCGAAGCCCGATGCCACGTCCGGCCAGACGAAGACGCTGGGGGCGAGGACCAGGCCGTCGCCACCGAGGTCCCGGTCGTGCTCGGTGGTGCGGCGGTGCAGCGTCAGGGTGCCGTTCGCCCAGCTCAGCGACGGGTGCAGGTCCGCGAAGAGTCCGGTCAGGCCGTCGTCCGCGAGCCGGCGGGCCCGGAAGGCGACGTCGGCCTCGAGCACGGCGCGCAGCCGGGGCCAGTACGGAGCGATCAGCGCGTGCCAGGCCCGCTCGTGGAGATCGGCCAACTCCCGCACCGCACGGGCCGGATCGGCGAGCATGGCGCGGCCCTGCGGGGTGTCCGCGGCGCCCGGGGTGTCGGCCAGGGAGCGGGCCAGGTCGTCGCGGGCGGCTCCGGGGTCGGTGGCCCGCATGCGGGCCAGTTCCTCCTCGATGGAGGCCAGCGGGCCGCCCGGCGGCGGGCACAGGAAGTCCGGGATGTGACCGCGGCGGGGCATCAGCAGCCACAGCGGCGTGAGGTCCAGTTCCCGCGCCGCCGCCTCCGTCTGCCGCAGCCAGGGCACGTGGTACGCCTGCAGCCGGGTCTCCTTGAGCGTGCGGACCGCGCCCGCGACCTCCCACAGCGGGGAGATCCCGAAGCGGCAGCGCAGCAGGTCGTCCGGCCCGAACCGCAGGTGGAACGGCATCGGGGACCTCCTCGGGGATGCGGAGTTTCGGCTGCAGCCGAAAGACTACGGCGGCCGGTCCCGGCCCGCCACGCTGCGAACCATGACGCTGAATGCCGACGCCGTACCCGCCGCCGCGTCCGCGGGATACCGGGCCGTCTTCGCCGTGCGCGAGTTCCGGGCCGTCTTCGCGGCGCACGTGCTGTCCTTGCAGGGCACGGTCGTGTCCCAGATCGCGCTGTCCGTGCTGGTGTTCCGGCTCACCGCCTCGCCGCTGCTGTCGGCGCTGACCTTCGCGCTGGGCTTCGTGCCGTACGCGGTCAGCGGCACGCTGCTGGCCGGCGTCGCGGACCGCTTCCCGCCGCGCCGGGTGCTGGTGCTCTGCGACCTGCTGTGCGCCGCGTGCGCGGCCGGGATGGTGCTGCCGGGGACGCCGATCGCCGTCCTGCTCGCGCTGCGGGGCGTGATGGCGCTCGTCGGCCCGGTGTTCACCGGGACGCGGGCGGCGAGCCTGGCCGACATCCTCCCGGGCGACGCCTTCGTGCTGGGGCGCTCGCTGATCCGGATCGTGGCGCAGGGAGCGCAGGTCGTCGGGTTCGGGCTCGGCGGGGTCCTGCTGGTCTTCCTCACCCCGCGCGCCGCGCTGCTGCTCACCTCGGCCGCGTTCCTCGGCTCGGCGCTCCTGCTGCGCCTGGGCACCCGGCGGCGGCCCGCGCGCGGCGCTGGGGAGCGCGATGGCGGCGGTGGCGGCACGGGACGGCTGCTGGCCGACCGCCGGGTGCGCTCGCTGCTGCTGCTCGGGTGGGTGCCGTCGTTCTTCGCCGTCGTCCCGGAGGCGCTGGCGGCGCCGTACGCGGAGTCGGTCGGGGCGGGGACGACAGGGCTCGGGCTCTTCATGGCGGCGATGCCGGTCGGCATGGTCCTCGGTGAGTTGCTGGCGGGCGGGTACCTGAGCCCGGCGGCCCGCGGCCGGATCGCCGGCCCGCTGGTGGCGTGCACCCTGCTGCCCTACGCCGTCTTCCTGCTGCGGCCCTCGCTGCCGTGGTCCCTGGCCGCGATGTTCGTGGCCGGGCTGACCGGTGCCTGCACCCTGGGCGTGGACCAGTGGTTCGTCGAGGCCGTCCCTCAGGGGCTGCGGGGCCGGGCGATGACCGTGCAGTCGGCGGGCGTGATGTCGGTCCAGGGGGCGGGGATGGCGGCGGCCGGCGCCGCCGCGGAGTTCGTGCCCGTCCATCTGGTGAACGGATGGGCCTGTGTGATCGGCACCCTGTGCGTCCTCGCGGTGCTGCGGACCGTATGGGGCGGTCCGCAGCACCGCGAGTGATCAGGGGGCCGGCCGGGTCAGCCGGTCACCGGGCCACCGTCAGGCGACGTTGACGCCGGTCCAGGCGGCGGCGACCGCGTTGTACTCGGCGGAGCCGCTGCCGTACAGGTCCTTGGCCGCGTTCAGCGTCGCGGTGCGGGCCTTGGCGTAGTTGGTGGACGAGGTGAAGTACACCGTCAGGGCGCGGTACCAGATGGCCGCGGCCTTGGCGCGGCCGATGCCGGTGACGGTGGAGCCGTTCTTCGTGGGGCTGTTGTAGCTGACACCGTTGATCGTCTTGGCGCCGCTGCCCTCGGAGAGCAGGTAGAAGAAGTGGTTGGCGACGCCCGACGAGTAGTGCACGTCGAGGTTCTTCACCGAGGAGGACCAGTAGTCGGCGGAGGCGCCGTCCTTGGACGGCTTGTCCATGTAACGCAGCGGGGTGCCGTCCCCGTTGATGTCGATCTTCTCGCCGATGAGGTAGTCCGGGGTGTCCGAGGCGAGGTTGGCGTTGAACTCGACCATCGTGCCGAAGATGTCGGAGGTGGCCTCGTTCAGGCCGCCGGACTCGCCGGAGTAGGTCAGGCCCGCCGTGGCGCTGGTCACGCCGTGGGATATCTCGTGGCCCGAGACGTCGAGCGCGGTCAGCGGGTGGGTGTTGCCCGAACCGTCGCCGTAGGTCATGCAGAAGCAGCTGTCGTCCCAGAAGGCGTTGACGTAGTTGCTGCCGTAGTGGGCGCGCGACACCGAGCCCTTGCCGTCGTTCCTGATGCCCGAGCGGCCGAAGGTGTTCTTGTAGAAGTCCCACGTGGCCGCGGCGCCGAACTGGGCGTCCACGCCCGCCGACTGGCGGTTGGACGCGGAGCCGTTGCCCCAGACGTCGTCGGTGTCGGTGAACGTGGTCCCGGTGCCGCTGGTGCGGTTGTTCAGGTCCGTGGTGGAGATGCCGCCGCGGCTCGCGTCCTTCAGCGAGAAGGTGCTGCCGGACTTGGTGGTGGTGAGGGTGACCGAGCCCACGTGGACGCCGGTGCCGGTACCGGTCTGGATGCCCTCGTACTTCTGGATCACCGCGCCGGTGCGGGCGTCGGTGATCACGTTGAGCTCGCTGGGGGTGCCGTCGGCCTGGGTGCCGTGGACGACGGTCCGGTAGGCGAGCCGGGGCGTGCCGCTGACGGCCCAGACGACCTTCTGCGGGGCGGTGGCCGGGCCGACCGCCTTCAGCGGCTCCTCGCCCTTGACCAGCGGCGTCTTCAGCAGTCCCTTGACCGTGGCGGCGGCCGCGTCGCGGGCCGCGGAGGGCGTCACGGCCGGGGTGAGGGTGGCGGGGGCGATGTCCCCGGTGACGGCCCGCGAGACCGACCGGGTGGCGCCGTTCTCGTCCTGGTGCACCACGAGGTCGCCGCCGAGCACCTCCAGGCCCGCGTAGGTGCGGTCGTACCGCAGGTGGCGCGTGCCGTCGGGGTCGACGACGACGTCCTTGACCGTCAGCCGCTCCTGGGCGCCGAGGCCGAGGGAGCCCGCCAGCGCGGCGGCCTGGCCGTGGGCGTCGGTGAGCGCCTTCGCGTGGGAGGCGGCGAGTGCGGTGGCGGACGGCGCGGGCCGCGCGGTCGCCGCGAAGGACTGGAGACCGCCGGCCAGAAGTGCCGATGCGGCCACGAGGGTGCCGAGTGCCAGCTTCTTGCGCAATGTGACTCCTTGTGTCCCGCCGTGTGGGGACGGCAGGGCCGGTCCCCGGGCGGACAGCACCCGGGGGTGTGGGGGGTGCGCGGTGTTCCGCGCGGCAAGGAGCCTCGCACTGAACGGGCCGTTAATGACAGGTGCATTTCATCGATTGGCCGGTTGTCGCGAGCGGGTGCGGCGCCGCGTCGCAGGTCATCCGGGCCAAAGGGTGCCAAGCCCGGCCCGGAAGTAGGGGAAACCCTGCCCGGCAGGGGAAGGATTTCGGTCGGAACCCCCGTCCGGGGTGGCTGAAACACTGCGTTCACACGGGTGCGGCGGGTGGCCGGTACGATCACGAACCCGCGGTCCCTGACGTGCCGTTGTCCCGCCCCGCGAGACACGGCTGCCCGCCATGTGACCGGCGGGTAGGCTCGGGCCTGTGTCCAAGCCGCTCAGCCTGCCCTTCGACCCCATCGCCCGAGCCGACGAGATCTGGACCCGGCGCTGGGGGCGTGTGCCGTCGATGGTCGCGATCACGTCGATCATGCGCGCCCAGCAGATCCTGCTGGGTCAGGTCGACGCCGTGGTCAAGCCCTACGGGCTGACCTTCGCCCGTTACGAGGCGCTGGTGCTGCTCGCCTTCAGCAAGGAGGGCGAGCTGCCGATGTCCAAGATCGGCGAGCGCCTGATGGTGCACCCGACGTCGGTCACCAACACCGTCGACCGCCTGGTCGCGGCCGGCCTCGTCGCCAAGCGCCCCAACCCCAACGACGGGCGCGGCACGCTGGCCTCCATCACGGCCAAGGGCCGCGAGGTGTGCGAGGCCGCCACCGACGACCTCATGGGGATGAAATTCGGCCTGCAGGCGTACGACGACGACGAGTGCGCGGAGATCTTCGCGCTGCTGCGGCCGCTGCGGATATCCGCCGGGGACTTCGAGGCGTGATCCCGCAGGCGTGACCTCCGCGGGACAGGGCGCCGTCCGCTTCGGGGCGGCCCGGGGCAAACCGGCGGAAGGGCACCGGTTAGGCTTCGGCGCATGAAGCAGAGTGTCCTGACCCGGTACCGCGTCCTCGCCTATGTGACGGGTGTGCTGCTGGTCCTGCTGACCGCCGGCGTGATCGCCAAGTACGTCCTGGACATCGACGGCGCCCAGGGCTTCACCCGGGTCGTCGCCATCGCCCACGGCTGGCTCTATGTCCTGTACCTGGTGTTCGCCTTCGACCTCGGCTCCAAGGCGAAGTGGCCCTTCGGCAAGCTGCTGTGGGTACTGCTGGCCGGGACCGTGCCCACCGCCGCGTTCTTCGTCGAGCGCAAGGTGACCCGCGAGGTGGCCCCGCTGGTGGCCCCCACGGGTGAACCCGTCAAGGTCTGACACTCGCCTGACCTGCGGATACCCCCCTTCCCTGCTGGGATGGGGGGTATGACCGTCGACAAATACTAGGACGTCCTAGTATTTTCGGCCCACAGGGGTACACCTCCTTGTACAAGGACGTGCGAGGACGGCCCCGCACCGATGAGAGGCGGACACCGGCATGGACGCTGCAGCCATTGACGAGGGGCGCAGCCGCTGGCAGGCGCGCTACGACGCCTCCCGCAAGCGCGAGGCGGACTTCACCACGCTCTCGGGCGACACCGTGGAGCCGGTGTACGGGCCCCCGGCCGGCGCCGAGGTGCCCGGTTTCGAGCGCATCGGCTGGCCGGGCGAGTACCCGTTCACCCGTGGTCTGCACGCCACCGGCTACCGGGGCCGCACCTGGACCATCCGCCAGTTCGCCGGCTTCGGCAACGCCGAGCAGACCAACGAGCGCTACAAGATGATCCTGGAGGCGGGCGGCGGCGGCCTGTCCGTCGCGTTCGACATGCCCACCCTCATGGGCCGGGACTCCGACGACCCCCGCTCGCTGGGCGAGGTCGGGCACTGCGGCGTGGCCGTCGACTCCGCCGCCGACATGGAGATCCTCTTCAAGGACATCCCGCTCGGTGACGTCACCACCTCCATGACGATCTCCGGCCCCGCGGTCCCCGTCTTCTGCATGTACCTGGTGGCCGCCGAGCGCCAGGGCGTCGACCCCGCGGTGCTCAACGGCACCCTGCAGACCGACATCTTCAAGGAGTACATCGCGCAGAAGGAGTGGCTCTTCGCCCCCGAGCCGCACCTGCGCCTGATCGGCGACCTGATGGAGCACTGCGCGACGGGGATCCCCGCGTACAAGCCGCTGTCGGTCTCCGGCTACCACATCCGCGAGGCCGGCTCCACGGCCGCGCAGGAGCTCGCCTACACCCTGGCCGACGGTTTCGGCTACGTGGAGCTGGGCCTGTCACGCGGGCTGGACGTCAACACCTTCGCCCCCGGCCTGTCCTTCTTCTTCGACGCCCACCTCGACTTCTTCGAGGAGATCGCCAAGTTCCGCGCCGCACGCCGGATCTGGGCCCGCTGGATGCGCGACGTGTACGGCGCGACGTCCGACAAGGCGCAGTGGCTGCGCTTCCACACCCAGACCGCGGGCGTCTCGCTCACCGCGCAGCAGCCGTACAACAACGTGGTCCGTACCGCGGTCGAGGCGCTGGCGGCGGTGCTCGGCGGCACGAACTCGCTGCACACCAACGCCCTGGACGAGACGCTGGCGCTGCCCAGCGCCCAGGCCGCGGAGATCGCGCTGCGCACCCAGCAGGTACTGATGGAGGAGACCGGGGTCGCCAATGTCGCCGACCCGCTCGGCGGCTCCTGGTACGTCGAGGCGCTGACCGACCGCATCGAGGCGGACGCGGAGAAGATCTTCGACAAGATCAAGGAACTGGGTGCCCGCGCGGTGCCCGACGGCAGGCACGCGGTCGGCCCGATCACCTCCGGCATCCTGCGCGGCATCGAGGACGGCTACTTCACCGGCCGGATCGCCGAGGCCGCCTTCGAGTACCAGCGCTCCCTGGAGAAGGGCGACAAGCGGGTCGTCGGCGTCAACTGCCACACCGGATCGGTCACCGGGGACCTGGAGATCCTGCGGGTGAGCCACGAGGTGGAGCGCGAACAGGTACGGGTCCTGGCCGGCCGCAAGGACCTGCGGGACGACGCGGCCGTGCGCAAGGCGCTGGACGCGATGCTCACCGCCGCCCGCGAGGGCACCAACATGATCGAGCCGATGCTGGAGGCGGTGCGCGCCGAGGCGACCCTCGGCGAGATCTGCGGCGCGCTGCGCGACGAATGGGGCAGCTACACCGAGCCCGCGCGCTTCTGAGCAGGAGCGGACCACCGCAACACCGCGGCGCCGGGGGGGGGGGGGGGCCCCCCGGGCGCCCCCCCCCCCCCCCCCCGCGGGGGGGGGGGGCCCGGCCGGGGGGCGCCACCCCCCCCAAAAATGCGCCCCCGGCCTCAACCCCGTGGGGCCGGGGGCCGGGCGG
>NZ_JBIVNJ010000012.1:182352-210840 GCF_044753585.1 Streptomyces sp. NPDC088354
CCCACCCCCCGCCCCGCGGCGCCGCCCCGCGGGCCCCCCCCCCCCCCCCCCCGGGGGGGGGGGGGGGGGGGCCCCCCCCGGGGCCCCCCCCCCCCCCCCGCGACTCGTGTCGCTGTGCGCCGTGCCGGCTCAGAACTCCTGCACGAAGTACGGCTCGACGGTCATCCAGCCGTTGCCGCGGGCGCCGTAGCGGGTGCCGTTGTCGCTCTGCGCCAGGGTGTACCAGGAGTCGACGTAGTCCGGGTCGTCGGTCCACCAGTCGTCCGGGATCGCGTCCAGGACCGCGGTCACCAGTGGGATGTAGGTGCCCTGGTCGGTGATGGTGAGCAGCGCCGTGGCGATGGCCTTGGCCAGGTCGCGGTAGTTGGTGCTGCCGTCCTCCTCCATCATCACGGCGTCGGCGAGGTTGTACTTGTAGTTCGACCAGTTCACCAGGATCTGGTTGGGCCGGTACACCGTGCCGTCGTTGTCCAGGTACGGCATGTCGACGGGGTCGACGCGCACCGCGCCGTCCTGCCCGAAACCGGTGACCAGGGTGTAGATCTCGGCGTCGCCCTTGACCCAGGGCTCCTCGTCGTCCGACAGCTCGACCGAGGTGATGCGGGTGGTCCAGAAGCCGCCCGCGGCCGCCTGCGCCCGCGCACCGGCCGCGGGGGCCTCGGTGCGGGACGGCGTGGCCTTGGCGGAGGCCACGCCGTAGCGGGTGAGCTCCTTGTTCATCACGGCCAGACCGGCGGCCAGCGCCTTGGAGCCGTCGATGTCCACGACGTACACCGGGTGCGAGGGCGCCTTGCGGGCGTCCAGCGTGTGGGCGCGGCCCCGACTGTCCCAGGCGGTGACGGTGGCGGCGTCGTCGTCCAGGGAGGCCGCGGTCACCCACGGCGCCACGCCGGCGGCCAGCGCCGCGCGCATGGAGTCGTCGCCGAGCCGCAGCCGCAGCAGCGGGCCGACACCGGAGTCCAGGCCCTTGGCGGCGGCGATCCGCCGGTCGGCGGCGGCCAGTTCGGCCTTCAGGGAGCCGCCGGCCCTGTCGGCCAGAGCGGTGACGGCGACCTCGTCGGAGGCGAGCGTCGCCCTGCCGACCCGGGCGCGCCAGGCGGAGTCGGTGAGCGAGCCGGCGATCGCACGCGCCGCCTGCTCCTCGGCCGCGGAGACCGCGGAGGCGGGTGTGTGGGGGTTGGGGGCGGCCGTGGCGGGCAGGGCGCTCACGGTCTGGCCGGCCGTCAGGGCGAGCAGGGAGGCGGCGAGGGAGACGACGGCGCCGCGCCGACGAGGGTGATGACGTCTCACGTGGATCGATCCTCCTGGGGGCGAGCGATCTGTGACGCACTGTCAGGACAGAGCAGTGCGGAACTGCGACGAGCTGGGCAGGACTTCGCGGAACTGTGCTGAACTGCGCGGAGCTGTGCGGAGCTGTGCCGAACCGGTGAGGAATCTATGCGAGTAGATACCCGCGGGTAAGCATGGCGGTGCCATGACATCCCGGCAAGAGGTCGGCGCCGCGTGATCGGTGAACTTCCGGGAACGCCCGCCGGAAGACGTCCTGCCGAACGGTGCCCGGACGCACAGGAGTTGCCGTCCCGCGGGAGCGGGCCGCAACGGCCGGCGGCGGTCAGTCCGCGGCGGCCGAGAGCCCGCCGAGCAGGACCGTGGTGAAGCGGGACGCCCAGTCGGCGTCGACCGGCTCGCAGGAGACAAGGGTCCGGTGCACGACGGCCCCGGCGATGACGTCGAAGATGAGATCGATCTGCGGCGTCGGGTCGCCGTTGTCGGGCGGGATCTCGCCGCGCGCCTGGGCCCGCCGGCGGCCCTCGATCACCAGCCGTTTCTGCCGGTCGACGATCGCCTCGCGGATCCGCTCCCGCAGCGCCTCGTCGTGCGTCGCCTCGGCGACCACCGCCATCAGCGCTGTCTTGGTGGCGGGTTGCTCCAGCAGGGCCGCGAACTGCAGGACCACGCCCTCCACATCGGCGCGCAGAGTGCCGCGGTCGGGAAGTTCCAACTCGTCGAAGAGCGCGGCCACCGCGTCCACCACGAGTTCGCTCTTGCCGGCCCAGCGGCGGTAGAGAGTGGTCTTGGCCACCTTCGCGCGCGCCGCGACGTCGCCCATGGTCAACTTGCCCCAGCCGGTCTCGACCAGGGCCTGCCGCGCGGCGTCCAGGATCGCCCGGTCGGCCTCCGCACTGCGGGGGCGGCCGGTCCTTCGTCCTGTTTCACGCGGGCACATGGCTGGGCACCCTATCCCCGTTGCGCGGTGCGCGACCATGGAGTTACGCTACGACCCGTATCGAAACAGGCGGCAGCCACGAGGCGTGGGCGGGGACCCCGCGTCGTGCTTCCGCCGTGATGACGCGCCAGTGCGGCGCTTTCGGGGGGCGATTCCCCGGGAACCGCGACGAGGGGGGAGGATTGGTCCCATGCAGCCACGGAACATGTCCATGAGCGGCGTGGTCGACCTCGCCGCGGTGAAGGCGGCCGGTGAGGCCAAGGCGAAGGCCGAGCAGGCCCGTGCGGAAGCCGCCCGCACCGGGGTGGTACCCACCCCCGTCCTGGTGACCGAGGTCACCGAGGCCACCTTCGAGACCGACGTCCTGCAGCGCTCCACCGAGGTCCCGGTCGTCGTCCACTTCTGGACCGACCGCGCGGACGCCAGCGTGCAGTTGGAGGACGCGCTGGAGCGGCTCGCCGCCGAGTACGCGGGCCGGGTCGTCGTCGCCAAGATCGATGTGTACGCGAACCAGCTGCTGGTGCAGCAGTTCGGCGTGCAGGGGATTCCCGCGGTGTTCGCGGTGCTGGCCGGCCAGGCGATGCCGCTCTTCCAGGGCGCGGCCCCGGAGGACCAGATCCGCGAGGTGCTCGACCAGCTGATCGCCGTCGCCGAGCAGCGCTTCGGCATCGTCGGCGTCCCGGTCGAGGGCGGCGCGCCCGCCGCACCGGCCGAGGAGCGCCCGCCGAGCCCGCAGGAACTGGCCCTGACCGCCGCGCACGACGCGCTCGACCAAGGCGACCTCGGTGGCGCGATCCAGGCGTACCGCAACGTGCTGTCCGGCGACCCGGGCAACCTGGAGGCGAAGCTGGGCCTGGCCCAGGCGGAGCTGCTGCAGCGCGTGGAGGGGGTCGACCCGCAATCGCTGCGCAAGGCCGCCGCGGACCGCCCCGACGACGTTCCGGCGCAGATCGCCGTGGCCGACCTCGACCTGGTGGGCGGACATGTGGAGGACGCCTTCGGGCGGCTGGTGGAGGCGGTGCGCCGCTCCACGGGTGCGGACCGTGACGCCGCCCGGACGCGCCTGCTGGAGCTGTTCGAGGTGATCGGCCCGGACGATCCGCGGGTGACCGCGGCCCGCTCGGCGCTTGCCCGCGTGCTCTTCTGACCTGATCGCGCCGACCCTCCCCACCTCGAAAGACCTTTCGAGCCGAATGTGACCCCGGCCGCGCTTTACCAAATCTTGATGAAGCGCGGCCGCTGTTACTTCCGGTAAGAGAGTGACGGACTTCTGTCCGGATCTATCACCCCTTGAGGCAATTTCACACCCTCATCGCAACCACCCTGCGTAATCGATCTGGTCCAGACCATGCGAGCTGGGTTATCGCACCGTTACCCGCTAGTAACGAAGCCCCTTGTGCAGCGGCGCCGAATGGACCACGATCGGCCAAGCTCGGTCCGTTGCCGAGGTGTCGGCATCCAGCCGCCCGCTCGTCGTACGGGTCCCCACCGGGCCGGGACGCGAAGGCTGTGCCAGCAGCGGCCGCGTCTCGTGGACAGGGGGGTCTCTGCCGCCCGGCAGGGCCTGTCCAGCAGGTTGCGCGAGAGCGTGGCCAGTGGTTGTCGCTCGGGGGTGATCGCCGAATTCCGGACAACGCCGTCCGCCATCCCGCGTGCGGCCGTCTGTACGGCGCTCTCCTTCCCGAGGACGTAGCTCTTCTCCCATCCCGCCGCAATCCCCACGATTCCGGCCGGAGATGTACGTCCGAGAAGGAGGAAAGTCATGGAGTCGCTCATTCGCGGCGGTACCAGATGGAAGCGGTTCGCCGTTGTCATGGTGCCGAGCGTCGCGGCCACCGCCGCGATAGGCGTGGCCCTGGGTCAGGGCGCGCTTGCCGCGTCGTTCAGCGTGTCCGGCCAGCAGTTCAAGGTGAAGGCCGACAGCCTGCACGGTGAGGGCTTCGTCCAGTACGGAGCCATCGACGTCCAGCACGGCGGCAAGCCGATCCCGGTCGCGGTCTCCGCGTTCAGCAACGCCCAGATCTCCGGGCTGTGCCAGTCCGTCGTCGTGCCGGTTCCGGTCTTCGGCGACGTGACGCTGAAGCTGGGCGCCGGCAACGGTGACAAGAAGGTCGAGGCGAAGAACCTCTACATCGACCTCGACCAGCTGAACGCGGACGCCACGTTCACCAACATCAACATCGGCGTGGCGGCCGGAGACAGCAAGAAGGGCCCCGGCATCAAGGCCGGCGACCAGTCGGACCCGGGTTCCTTCGCGCAGGAGGCCGACTCGGCCGACCTGACCGACGTGAAGCAGACCGCCTGGGCCACCAGCGCGGGAACCTTCAAGCTCAGCGGGCTGAGCATGTCGGTCAAGAAGGGCTCGGGCGCGGGCTACGAGTGCTTCTAAGCACCGCCAGGGGGGTGAGGGGCGCGGGACGCCCCTCACCTTCCCCCGACCACTCGCTTTTTTCTTTGTAACGCCAGTCCCAGGGAGCAGTTTTCCATGAGCGCCGAGACACATGGACTGAGCGGGTTCGACTATTGGCGGTTCCGCTTCCGCGTATGGCGCGGGCAGCGGCCGTTCTGGGCGGGCCTGCTGACGGTTCTGGCCGGACTGCCCATCGCCTACTTCCCGTACGCCAACATCACCCTTGGCTCGCTCAGCCTGACCATGGCCACCACGGCCGGCTCCGGTTCGCTGATCATCGGCGTGCTGCTGGTCGTCCTCGGTCTGACCATGTGGTTCCAGTCGGCGGTCCGGGTCTTCGCGGGCATCGCCTCGATCCTGCTCGCCCTGGTCTCCCTGGTGGTCTCCAACTTCGGCGGCTTCTTCGCGGGCTTCGTGCTCGGGCTGGTCGGCGGAGCGCTCTCCGTGGCGTGGGCCCCGGGTGTCCCGCCCGCCGAGGGCGGCCCGCAGGCGGCGGAACTGCCCGACGGCGGCAAGGGGTACGACGGCGACACCGGCTACGTGCCCCCGCCGGACTCGCCCTACGCGCAGGCGTACGGCGAGTACCGCGCCGAGGCGTCGGACGGCACCGTCTCACAGGAGGCGGCGGACGGCACAGAGCGAACCGCAGACGCGAACGGGAGGCACAGTGCGGGGTGATGAGGATCAGCCGGCTTCCGCGGCCGCCGGTAGCGGCACCCGCGTGAGACCGGGGCCGCGGCACGCGGCCCCGAGGAAGTCGCTGCTGACCAAGCTGCAGATGCCGGCGGGCAAGGCGATAGCCCTGGCCGCGATGCCGACGGCGGTCCTGATGGGCATGGGACTGACCCCGAGGCTGGCCTCTGCCGACGAACTGCCGAAGAACCCGTTCTCCGGTACGAAGTGCGTGGAGCAGCCCGACGAGCCCTCGCCGTCCTCGACGCCGAGCAGCACGCCGGGCAACGGTGGCAAGCAGGACGGGCAGGACAGGCCGGAGACGCCGAAGCCCTCGGTGACCCCGACGCCCGGCACGTCCGACTCCGGCACGGGTACCGGGGACGGCAAGGGCGACGGCAACGGGTCGACGACCGTGCCGACCTCCCCGTCGACGCCGTCCGCGCCGGCCTCCCCGTCGACGAAGCCGTCCTCCGACCCGCTGGACCCGCTGGGCCTCGGCGACGCGCTGGGCGACCTGCTGGGCGTCAACAAGAAGAGCACGGACGCCGCCCCGGCGGACACCGCGCCCTCCGCGACGGCCACGCCGGCCCCGAGCGCCACGTCGCAGACCCCGACGACGGACACCACGGACAAGCCGGCCGACACGACCGTCAAGGACACCACCGACAAGGTCAAGAAGGCGCTGTCCGAGGTCACCAAGGCCGCGGGCGACGCCACCGGCAAGGCGACGCAGGCGCCCGACAGCACGCCGAGCCCCCTGGTCACGTCGGCGGACGGGAAGACCCCGTTCCCGTGCCCGACGCACGACGCGCAGGCTCTGGCCGACGCGGCGTACCAGGAGACGCCCGCCCTCCTCGCGGACGACCCCTGGACGCTGCACAGCAGCCTGCTGACCCTGACGGGCCTGGACTACAAGGGCATCGTCGAGGTCAAGACCTGGAGCGGGAAGGTCAAGCCGGTACTGAAGTTCACGGCCTCCACCCTGGACATCAAGGACCTGCACCAGGAGGTCGTCGGCCCGAACGGCACCGTCGGCCACGTCGAGGCGCGCAAGGGCAGCACGTCGACCATCCGCGGCGGCACGGTGACGATGTACACCGAGTCGCTGAAGGGCAACCTCTTCGGGCTCATCCCGATCGAGTTCACGCCCGACACCCCGCCGCCGGTCAACGTGCCGATCGCCTTCTTCACCAACGTCACGGTGAAGCAGGCCGGCCAGTTCGGCGGCACCCTGAAGGTCCCCGGTATGCACGTGTACAACACCCAGGACTGACCGGGCCCGGACCCGTCCGGGAGCCGCACACGGCGGAGGGCGCCCACCCCTTGCGGGGGAGGCGCCCTCCGCCGTTCTCCGTCGGCGCGGTGCGGGTCAGACGGCGCGGTGGCCGAGGTGGTGCACCCGCACGAGGTTGGTGGTGCCGGCCTCACCGGGAGGCGAGCCGGCGGTGATGATCACCGTGTCGCCCTCGGCGTAGTCGCTGAGCTTCAGCATCTCCTCGTTGACGATCTCGACCATCTCGTCGGTGGTGCTGACGTACTGCACGACGGTGGTCTGCACACCCCAGGTCAGCGCGAGGAAGTTGCGGGTCGACTCGTCGGTCGTGTACGCGACCACCGGCTGCGGCACGCGGTAGCGGGCCAGGCGGCGCGCGGTGTCGCCGGACTTGGTGAAGGCGACCAGCGTCTTGGCGTCCAGGTAGTCCGCGAGCTCGGCGGCGGCACGGGCGACGGCCCCGCCCTGGGTGCGCGGCTTGCGGCCGTTGAGCGGCCACAGGCCCTGCTTGAGCAGCTCGACCTCGGCGGCCTCGATGATCCGCGACATGGTCTTCACGGTCTCGATCGGGTACTTGCCGACGCTGGACTCGGCGGACAGCATCACCGCGTCCGTGCCGTCCAGGATCGCGTTGGCGACGTCGGAGGCCTCGGCGCGGGTGGGGCGGGAGTTGGTGATCATCGACTCCATCATCTGGGTCGCCACGATCACCGGCTTGGCGTTGCGGCGGCACAGCTCGATGAGCCGCTTCTGCACCATGGGGACCTTCTCCAGCGGGTACTCCACCGCCAGGTCGCCACGGGCCACCATGACGGCGTCGAAGGCCGCGACGATGTCCTCCATGTTGTCCACCGCCTGCGGCTTCTCCACCTTGGCGATGACCGGCACGCGGCGGCCGACCTCGTCCATCACGCGGTGCACGTCGCGGATGTCCTTGGCGTCGCGCACGAAGGACAGCGCGACCATGTCGACGCCCATCCGCAGCGCGAAGCGCAGGTCGTCGATGTCCTTCTCGGACAGCGCGGGGACGTTGACCGCCGCGCCGGGCAGGTTGATGCCCTTGTGGTCGGAGATGACGCCGCCCTCGACGACCAGGCAGCGCACACGGGCGCCGTCGACCTCGGTCACGCGCAGCGCGACGTTGCCGTCGTTGATCAGGACCGGGTCGCCGGACCGGACGTCGCCGGGCAGGCCCTTGTAGGTGGTGCCGCAGATGGTCTTGTCGCCCGCCACGTCCTCGGTGGTGATGGTGAACTCGTCACCGGCGACCAGCTCCACGGGGCCGTCCGCGAAGGTCTCCAGGCGGATCTTGGGGCCCTGGAGGTCGGCCAGCACACCGATGGCACGCCCGGTCTCCTCCGAGACCTTGCGCACCCGGTGGTAGCGCTCCTCGTGCTCGGCGTGGCTGCCGTGGCTGAAGTTGAAACGGGCCACGTTCATCCCGGCTTCGGCCAGCGTTTTCAGCTGGTCGTAGGAGTCGACGGCGGGACCCAGGGTGCAGACGATTTTCGCTCGGCGCATGAGGACGATCCTATCAATTTGTTCCGCTCCGGAATTTTCCCGTGCGGGGGAGTCGTGGACGGTGCGGACGGCGGCCATAGACTAGAGCCTCCAGGTGACCTGGAGACGTCACGGGCCGGTCACCAGCGCGTACGTCTGCCGGGCGATCTCCTGCTCCTCGTCGGTCGGCACGACCGCCACAGCCACCTTGCTGCCGGCGGCCGACACCAGTCGCGCGGAGCCGGCGCGCACCGCGTTGCGCACCCCGTCCAGCTCGATGCCCAGGGCTTCCAGGCCGCGCATCGAGGCCTCCCGCACGGCGGGGGAGTTCTCCCCGACACCCGCGGTGAAGGCGATCGCGTCGACCCGGCCCAGGACGGCGGTGTAGGCGCCGACGTACTTGCGCAGCCGGTGCACGTAGACGTCGAAGGCGAGCTGCGCGCTCTCGTCGCCCTCCGCCATCCGCCGGCCGATCTCCCGCATGTCGTTGTCGCCGCACAGGCCCAGCAGACCGGAGCGCTTGTTGAGCAGGGTGTCGACGTCGTCCACCGACATCCCGCCCACGCGGCTGAGGTGGAAGACCACGGCCGGGTCGAGATCACCCGAGCGGGTACCCATGACCAGGCCCTCCAGCGGGGTCAGTCCCATGGAGGTCTCCACGCACGCGCCGCCGCGCACGGCGGAGGCGGAGGCGCCGTTGCCGAGGTGCAGCACGATCACATTGACCTCGGCGGGGTCCTTGCCCAGCAGTTCGGCCGTGGCCCGGCTGACGTACGCGTGCGAGGTGCCGTGGAAGCCGTAGCGGCGCACCTGGTGGGCGTCGGCGGTCTCCCGGTCGATCGCGTAGCGGTAGGCGTGCTCGGGGACAGTGGAGTGGAAGGCGGTGTCGAAGACCGCCACTTGGGGCAGGTCGGGGCGCAGCGCGCGGGCCACCCGGATGCCGGTGATGTTGGCCGGGTTGTGCAGCGGGGCGAGCGGCACGAGCTCCTCGACGGCCGCGAGCACGGCGTCGTCGACCAGCACCGGCTCGGTGAACCGGGTGCCCCCGTGCACCACGCGGTGCCCCACGGCGGCCAGTTCGGGGGAGTCCAGGCCGAGGCCACGGGCGGCCAGCTCGTCCGCGACGACCCCCAGCGCCTCGGCGTGTCCGGCGACCCCGCCGCGCTCACCGATGTGCTCCACGATCCCGGCCGCCGGGCGGCTGCCGTCGGCCATGTCGATGAGCTGGTACTTCACCGACGAGGAGCCGGAGTTGAGGACGAGGACGCGGGTCGCTGTCACGGTGCCTTCCTTGTTGCGGTCGGACCGGCCGGACCGGCCGGAGCGGTGGTTCCCTGCTCGCCCTGGGCCTGGATCGCCGTGATGGCGACCGTGTTGACGATGTCCTGCACCAGCGCTCCGCGCGACAGGTCGTTGACGGGCTTGCGCAGGCCCTGCAGCACGGGGCCGACGGCGACGGCGCCGGCCGAACGCTGCACCGCCTTGTAGGTGTTGTTGCCGGTGTTGAGGTCCGGGAAGATCAGCACGGTCGCGTTCCCCGCCACCTTCGAGCCGGGCAGCTTGGTCTCGGCCACCTGCGCGTCCACCGCCGCGTCGTACTGGATCGGGCCCTCGACCAGCAGCTCCGGGCGGCGCTCGCGGACCAGTTCGGTGGCCCGGCGCACCTTGTCGACGTCCACCCCGGAGCCGGAGGTCCCGGTGGAGTACGACAGCATCGCCACCCGCGGCTCCACCCCGAACTGGGCGGCGGTCTCCGCCGACTGGATCGCGATGTCCGCCAGTTGCTCGGCGTCGGGGTCCGGGTTGACCGCGCAGTCGCCGTACACCAGCACCTTGTCGGCCAGGCACATGAAGAAGACCGAGGAGACGATCGACGCGTCCGGCACCGTCTTGATGATCTCGAACGCGGGCCGGATGGTCGCCGCGGTGGAGTGCACCGCGCCGGAGACCATGCCGTCGGCCAGCCCCTGCTGCACCATCAGCGTGCCGAAGTACGACACGTCGGCGACGACGTCGTAGGCGAGTTCGTAGCTCACGCCCTTGTGGGCGCGCAGCTTGGCGTACAGCTCGGCGAAGCTCTCGCGCAGCGGTGAGGTCTGCGGATCGGTGAGCACCAGGCCGGGGACGTCCACGTCGATGCCGAGTTCGCCGGCCCGGCGGCGGATGGCGTCCTCGTTCCCCAGCAGCACGATGTCGCAGACGTTGCGGCGCAGCAGCACCTCGGCGGCGTGCAGGATGCGCTCCTCGGCGCCCTCCGGGAGCACGACGCGGCGCCGCCCCGAGCGGGCCCGCTCGATGAGTTCGTGCTCGAACATCATCGGGGTGACGCGTTCGCCGCGGACCACCGACAGCCGCTCGGTGAGTTCGGCGCTGTCGACATGGGTCTCGAAGAGGCCGAGCGCGGTCTCGGCCTTGCGCGGGGTGCCCGCGCCGAGCTTCGCCTCCAGGGCGAACAGCTCGGCGGCGGTCGGGAAGCTGCCGGTCGGCACCGACATCACCGGGGTGCCGGGGGCGAGCCGGGCGGCGAGCGCCATGATCTCGGGGCCGGGCACCTCGTCGAGGGTGAGCAGGATGCCCGCGATGGGCGGGGAGCCGGCCGAGTGCGCGGCGAGCGAGCCGATGATGAGGTCGGCGCGGTCGCCCGGGGTGATCACCATGCAGCCGGGGGTCAGCGCGCGGATGAAGGTGGGCAGCATCGCACCGCCGAAGACGAAGCCCAGGACGTCCCGGGAGAGCCCGCTGCTGTCGCCGAGCAGCACCTCCGCGCCGAGGGTCTCGACGATCTGGGAGACCGTCGGCGCCGACAGCGCGGGCTCGTCGGGCAGTACGTACGCGGGGACCGGCAGCAGCCGGCGCAGCCGCCCGGCGACCTCGTCCAGGGTCTCCGGGGGCACCCGGTTGGCGATCATGGCGACGATGTCGCAGCCGAAGCCGGAGTAGGACTGGTGGGCGTTGCGCACCTCGTCCACCACCGACTCCGCGGTCTGGTCGCGCCCGCCGACCACCGGGACCACGGAGGCCCCGAACTCGTTGGCGAGGCGGGCGTTGATGCCCATCTCGCCCGGCAGGTTGGTCTCGTGGAAGTCCGAGCCGAGCACCAGCACGGTGTCGTACTCACCGGCCACCAGGTGGTAGCGCTCCACGAGCACGGCGATCATCGCGTCCCGGCCCTGCTCGGCCTGGAGGGCCGCGGCCTCCTCGTAGCTCAGGCCGAAGGCCGTCGCGGGGTCCTGGGTGAGCCGGAAGCGGCTGCGCAGCAGGTCGAACATCCGGTCGGGGGTGTCGTGCACCAGCGGGCGGAACACGCCCACGCGGTCGACCTGGCGGGTGAGCAGCTCCATGACGCCGAGCTCGACGACCTGCCTGCCGTCCCCCCGGCCGACCCCGGTTACGTACACGCTGCGCGTCACGCGCTCTCTCCGTTCCTGCCTGGTGGAATCACCCATTCGGGTGGCGGGTGCCTCTTGACATTACAGTCCGCTGTGCGTATGACGCGCGGTGGGTCAGGCACGGATCTACGATGCGAAAGAGGCGACCTGGGACGCTACCGGAGGGAGCGCGCAGCGCCATGCGTATCGGAGTGCTCACCGCGGGCGGCGACTGTCCAGGGCTCAACGCTGTCATCCGTTCGGTGACCCATCGCGCGTTGACGTACCACGGCGACGAGGTCATCGGTTTTGAGGACGGCTTCAAGGGACTGCTGGAGGGCCGCTACCGCACCCTCGACCTGAACTCCGTCAGCGGCATCCTGGCCCGCGGCGGCACCGTGCTCGGCTCCACCCGGCTGGAGCGCTCCCGGCTGCACGAGGCCGCCGACAACTGGCGCACCGTGTGCGCGGCGTACGGCCTCGACGTGCTCATCCCGATCGGCGGCGAGGGCACCCTCACCGCGGCCCGGCTGCTCGCCGAGGCGGGCATGCCGCTCGTCGGCGTCCCCAAGACCATCGACAACGACATCTCGGCCACCGACCGCACCTTCGGCTTCGACACCGCCGTCACCGTGGCCACCGAGGCCATCGACCGGCTGAAGACCACCGCCGAGTCGCACCAGCGCGTCATGGTCGTCGAGGTGATGGGCCGGCACGCCGGCTGGATCGCCCTCGAATCCGGTATGGCCGGCGGCGCCCACGGCATCTGCCTGCCCGAGCGGCCCTTCGACCCCGCCGACCTCGTCGCGATGGTCGAGGAGCGCTTCGCGCGGGGCAAGAAGTTCGCCGTCGTCTGCGTCGCCGAGGGCGCCCACCCCGCCGAGGGCACCATGCCGTACGTCCACGGCGAGATCGACGCCTACGGCCACGAGCGCTTCGCCGGCATCGGCACCCGGCTCGCCGCCGAGCTGGAGCAGCGCCTGGGCAAGGAGGCCCGCCCGGTCATCCTCGGCCACGTCCAGCGCGGCGGCGTCCCCACCCCCTACGACCGGGTCCTGGCCACCCGCTTCGGCTGGCACGCCGTCGAGGCCGCGCACAAGGGCGCCTTCGGCAACATGACGGCGCTGCGCGGCACCGCGATCGAACTGGTGCCGCTCGCCGAGGCCGTGACCGTCCTCAAGCGGGTCCCCGAGGACCGCATGCAGGAGGCCGAGTCCGTCTTCTGAGGCGGACCCCGTGACACGGCGCCGGCGTCGGCACCGGCGTCACGGCTTGCGCGCGGTCGCCCATCGGTAGGTGAGCTCGGGCCGCCCCACCTGGCCGTACTGCGGGGCGCGCACGGCGCGGCCGATGTCGACCAGGTGCTCCAGATAGCGGCGGGCGGTGATCCGGGAGACGCCGACCTGCTGGGCGGCCGCACTCGCCGACAGGCCCCCCTCGGCATCGCGCAGCGCGGTGGTCACCGCCTCCAGCGTCGGACCGCTCAGGCCCTTGGGCAGCGCCGAGGCCTCGGGGCTGCGCAGTGCCGCCAGCGCGCGGTCCACCTCGTCCTGCCCGGAGGCCTCGCCGCCCGCCAGCTCGTCGCGGTAGCGCGCCCAGCGCTCCAGCCGGTCGCGCAGCGCCGGGAAGGGGAAGGGCTTGAGCAGGTACTGCACCACGCCCACCGAGACCGCCTGGCGCACCACCCCCAGGTCGCGGGCCGAGGTCACGGCCACCACGTCCGCGGTGTGCCCGGCCGCCCGCAGCTTGCGGACGACCTGCAGCCCGTGCCCGTCCGGCAGATTGAGGTCGAGCAGGATCAGGTCCACCTCGTGCCGTTCCAGTGCCCGCAGCGCCGCCCCGCCGGAGTGCGCGACGGCCGCGACCTCGAAGCCGGGCAGCCGCTCCACGTACAACCGGTGGGCGTCGGCCGCCACCGGGTCGTCCTCGACCACCAGTACCTTGATCATGTCCGCACCTCCCCGCGCAGCGGCAACCGCACGGTGAAGGACGCGCCGCCGCCCACCGCCCGCTCCAGGTCCACGCTGCCGCCCGCGCGCCGGGCGGTCTGCTCGACGAGCGCGAGCCCGAGGCCGTGCCCCTGGCTCTTGGTCGTCCAGCCGCGCCGGAAGACCTCGCGTACCGCGCCCGGGTCCACCCCGCGTCCGCTGTCGGTGACCCGCAGCGTCAACTCGCCCTCGCCGGTGCGGGCGGTGACCTCGACGTGCGGGGGCGCGGTCGTCTGCGCGGCGCCCTCGATGGCGGCGTCCAGGGCGTTGTCGATCAGGTTGCCCAGGATGGTGACAAGGTCCCGGGAGGTGAGCGAGGCCGGCAGCACCCCGTCGTCGATGCTGCTGTCCTCGGTGACCGTCAGCTCCACACCGCGCTCGTTCGCCTCGGCCGCCTTGCCCAGCAGCAGTGCGGCCAGCACCGGTTCCGCCACCGCCGCCACCACGCGGTCGGTCAGCGCCTGGGCCAGTTGCAGTTCGGCGGTCGCGAACTCCACCGCGTCCTGGGTGCGCCCCAGTTCGATCAGCGAGACGACGGTGTGCAGACGGTTGGAGGCCTCGTGAGCCTGCGAGCGCAGCGCCTCGGCGAAACCGCGTACGGAGTCGAGCTCACCGGTGAGCGACTGCAGGTCGGTGTGGTCCCGCAGGGTCACCACCGTGCCCCGGCGCTCCCCGCCGCGCACCGGCGAGGTGTTGACCACCACCACCCGCTCCGCGGTCAGGTGCACCTCGTCCACCCGCGGCTCGGCGGCCAGCAGCGCGCCGGTCAGCGAGGCGGGCAGCCCGAGGTCGGCGACGTACGAGCCCACCACGGCGCCGGGCAGGCCCAGCAGTTCGCGGGCGGCGTCGTTGCACAGGGCGACCCTGCGGCCGGCGTCCAGCAGGATCAGCCCCTCGCGTACCGCGTGCAGCGTCGCCTGGTGGTAGTCGTACATGCGGCTCAGCTCGTCCGCGGCCATGCCGTGCGTGTGCCGGCGCAGCCGGGCGTTGGCGAGGTAGGTGCCGAGGCCGCCGACGGCCAGCGCTGCCGCGGCGATCCCGATGAGCAGGGCCAGCTGGCCCCGCACCTGGTCGGTGATGGCCTCGACCGTGATGCCGACGCTGACCAGGCCGACGATCCGGGAGCCGTCCCGGATGGGGGTGACGACGCGCACGGACGCGCCGAGCGTGCCGGTGTAGGTCTCGGTGAAGGTGACGCCGCGCTGGGCGGGGCCTATGTTCCCGAGGAAGGGGCGGCCTATCTCGGCGGTGTCCGGGTGCGTCCAGCGGATGCCGTCCGGGCTCATGATGGTGATGAAGGACACCCCGGTGTCCAGGCGGACCCGCTCGGCGTACGGCTGGAGCGCGGCGCTGGGGTCCGTGCCGCGAATCGCGGCCGCGACCGAGGGGGCGTCGGCCACCGCCCGCGCCGCCGCCGTGACCCGGTCCCGCGCGGCGTCCTCCGCCCGTGCGGCGGCGTTGGCGTAGACGAGCACCGCGATGCCCGCGACCACCATGGCCACGATGACCACCTGCATCGCGAACAACTGGCCCGCCAGGCTGTGCGCACGGCGGCGCGGCCGGGGGCTGCGGAGGCGGGTCGGGAGCGGCATGCCCACCAGTGTGCACGGGTCCCGCGAACTCAATGAACGCAAACGTGACCTGGCTCACTGGGCGGGCGCATAGTCACCGGGACTTATCCAATCGCGGGCGTCCGGGACGGCGTCCGGCTGGACCGAGGAGACAAAGGTGTCAGTGCCGGTGCAGAGCCGCAGCCAGGGTCGCAGGGACCGTACCCACTACCTCTACATCGCGGTGGTCGTCGCCGCGATCGCGGGCGCCGTCCTCGGTCTTGCCGCCCCGGACGCGGCGGTCGAGTTGAAGCCGATCGGCACCGGCTTCGTCAACCTGATCAAGATGATGATCTCGCCGATCATCTTCTGCACGATCGTGCTCGGCGTCGGTTCGGTACGGAAGGCCGCGAAGGTCGGCAAGGTCGGCGGGCTCGCCCTCGGGTACTTCGTCGTCATGTCCTTCGTGGCGCTGGCCATCGGCCTCGTCGTCGGCAACATCCTCCAGCCCGGCGACGGGCTGCACCTGACCGACGCCCTGAAGGACGTGGGCCAGGCCCAGGCCAAGGACGCGCCGGCCGAGTCGCTGCCGGACTTCATCCTCTCGATCATCCCGGTCACCTTGATCTCGGCGTTCACCGAGGGCCAGGTGCTGCAGACCCTGCTGGTGGCGCTGCTCGTCGGCTTCGGCCTGCAGGCCATGGGCTCGGCGGGCGAGCCGGTGCTGCGCGGCATCGGACACATCCAGAAGCTGGTCTTCCGGGTCCTTTCCATGATCATGTGGGCCGCGCCGGTGGGTGCCTTCGGCGCCCTCGCGGCGGTGGTCGGCTCGGCGGGCGTGGACGCGCTCAAGGCGCTGGCCACGATCATGCTCGGCTTCTACGTGACCTGCCTGATCTTCGTGGTCGTCGTGCTCGGCCTGATCCTGCGGCTCGTGGCCGGGGTCAACCTCTTCCAGCTGCTGAAGTACCTCGGCCGGGAGTTCCTGCTGATCGTCTCGACCTCCTCGTCGGAGTCGGCGCTGCCCCGCCTCATCGCCAAGATGGAGCACCTCGGCGTCAGCCGCCCGGTCGTCGGCATCACCGTGCCGACCGGCTACTCCTTCAACCTCGACGGCACCATGATCTACCTGACCATGGCCTCGCTGTTCATCGCCGACTCGATGGGCCAGCCGCTCTCCATCGGCGAGCAGATCACCCTCCTGCTCTTCATGATGATCGCCTCCAAGGGCGCCGCCGGTGTCACCGGCGCGGGCCTGGCGACGCTGGCCGGCGCGCTCCAGTCCCACAAGCCGGCCCTCGTCGACGGGGTGGGCCTCATCGTCGGGATCGACCGCTTCATGAGCGAGGCGCGCGCCGTCACCAACTTCGCGGGCAACGCGGTCGCCACCGTCCTGATCGGCACCTGGACCAAGGAGTTCGACCGCGAGCGGGCCGAGCGCGTCTTCGCCGGAGAGCTGCCCTTCGACGAGACCACGCTCGTCGACGACGGCCACGGCGAGCCGCCGTCCGAGCCGGTGTCCACGGAGAAGGAGCCGGTGCCGGCGGCCTGACCCGCCGCCCCCCTCACGTCCCGCCGGGCCGCTCCCCCCGTCGCCCGGCGGGACCGGACGTTCCGTTCGTGGCGGTCCCGGCTCCCGGCAGGAGCCGGGACCGCCGGTGCGTGATGATCGCTCCATGACGACGCACACCGGCTACGCCTCCGCGTCTTTCGACACGTACGCCTCCAACACCGCGTTGTACGCCGACACCGCCCTGACCGAGGGCACCGACTGGGCCCGGCGCTTCCGCCGGCACGCCGCCGGCGACCCCGCCGCCCGGCCCGGCGACACCGTGGTCGTCGCCCCGCACGCCGGCGGCATCGAGGCCGGCACCTCCGAACTCTGCCTCGCCGTCGCCGGGTACCACCCCGCCGATCTCGCGCCCACCCCGCCGGGCGGCCCGGTGTACGACTACTGGATGTTCGAGGGCCTGCGCGTCACCGGAAACGCCGCCCTCCACGTCACCTCCACCCGCTGCGACGACCCGGTCGCCCGCGCGATGGCGGCGGGCAGCCTGCGGGTGCTGTCGCTGCACGGCTGCACGGCCCGGCAGGCGGGTCTGCCGGAGGGGGCCGGGGCCGTTCTCGTCGGCGGCGCGGACACCGCCTTCGCGGGCCAACTGACCGCCGCCCTCACCGATGCCGGTCTCCACGCCGTCGACGCGTCGGAGGTCGGGGAACTCGCGGGCCGCTCCCCGGCCAACATCTGCAACGGCACCCGGCGCGGCCGCGGCGCCCAACTGGAGATCACCGCCCCGCTGCGCACCGCGATGTTCGGCACGCACACCCGTGCCGGGCGGGGCGGCACCACGCGACCGGTCTTCTGGAGCCTCGTGGCCGCCGTGCGCGCGGCGATCGCGGCCGCGTCCTGAGGTCCCGCCGGCGTCACGCCCTCGGCGAACCGCCGTATCGCTACGCCCGGCCGCGGGCAGGCTGCCGGCATGCTGCAACGCGTCGCGGTCCTGGCCGACATCCACGGCAACCTGCCCGCCCTTGAGGCGGTGCTCGCCGAGCCCGATGTGCGGGACGCCGACCGCGTGGTCCTGGCCGGGGACCACGCGGCGGGACCGCTGCCGGGACCCACCCTGGAAAGGCTGCGGGCGCTGGGGGACCGGGCGGTGTGGATCGGCGGCAACGCGGACCGGGAGCTGGTGGAGCACCGGCGCGACGGCCGCGCGAGCGGCTACGAGGTGTCGGACTGGGCCGCGGCGGAACTGACGGACGATCATGTGTCGTGGCTGGCGCGGCTGCCGCTGACCGCGGAACTGGAGGTCGCGGAGGCGGGGCGCACGGTCTTCTGCCACGCCACCGTGCGCGACGACGAGGAGATCGTGCTGGTCGACTCGCGTGCCGCGCGCTGGGCCGAGGTCATGGCGGGCCTCGGCCCGGACGTGGAGACCGTGGTCTGCGGCCACACCCACATGCCCTACGTCCGGCTGGCATTCGGCCGCCTCGTCGTCAACCCGGGAAGCGTGGGCATGCCCTACGGGCGCCCTGGCGCCCACTGGGCCCTGCTCGGCGCGGGCGGCGTCCGGCTGCGGCGCACGGTGTACGACCGGGAGGCGGCGGCCGCGCGGATCGCCGGGGAGTCGGGCTTCGCCGGGGCCGCGCGGTGGGCCGAGGAGTACGTGCTCGGCACGTACTCCGCGGAGGAGGTCGTCGCTGCGTGGGGCCCGCGCGACGGGCGGCCGGAGTGAGGGGCACGCGGTCGTCGCCCGGCCTGGTCGGGCCGACGTCAGTCCCACCACCTCACGACGTACTGCCCGCGCCGCGCCGCCTCCGCACAGAACGCGCACAGCGCGCGAAACTGCCCGGTCAGGTACGCCTGCGGATCGCGGACCCCGTCGAGCCCGCGGACCCCCGGCCGCGGCGGCAGCACCGCCGGCCAGTCGATCGCGGCGAGCGCGTGCGCGACGGCGGCCACGCCCTCGGGGGCCAGGGCCGCAGGGGGAGGGCCGAAGATCCCGACGGCGTCCGGGTGGTCGAGGAAGGCCACGTCCACCTCCGGGTCGCCCGTCGTGGCCCGCCGGAGGGCCGCGAGCAGACGGCCGTCGAGTCCGGCGCGGCGGCAGGCGTCCTCCAGGGGGTGGGGCGCCCAGTCGAGATCGAGGACGTCCCCGGCGGGCGGAGCCCAGCCGGGGTCGCCGTCCGTCCGTCCGGACGCCGTCGCGCGGCAGTGGGCGAGGTCCGCGGCGTGCACACGGGCGAGGAGCCGGGTCGCGGCCATGAGGGGCCCCCGCACGGCCCAGTGGCCGGCTTGGCCGCCGCTGCGTTAGCGAACTGCTCCGGGGGATGGGTGCCTTGGGCTCCGGTCATGCGTCCGGGCATCGAGGGCCGGCAGCGGGTCCTGCCACCGGATTTCCGGGTCCGTACGGGCGTGAGCAGTGCCACAGGGCGATCGTTCAATCCTGTACTTCTTCTGTGCGACCATCGCTGTGGGGAGAGGAACCGGGGACCCGGACAGCACCCGGCCCCTCTCCCCTCGGCCGGGCCCGCGACTGCTCCCGACGGGTGGGTGTTCCCCCGCTTGGTGCAGGGTTCCGGGTGGATTTCGCGGTGTGCGCCGGGCGTG
The DNA here is from genome assembly GCF_044753585.1 of Streptomyces sp. NPDC088354. NCBI lineage: Bacteria > Bacillati > Actinomycetota > Actinomycetes > Kitasatosporales > Streptomycetaceae > Streptomyces > Streptomyces sp. NPDC088354. Next base: position 201,455 of record NZ_JBIVNJ010000012.1, read on the forward strand.
GCCGGGCTGCTCGGAGGGCCGGTGCGCGAGGCTCGTGCGCGGGTTCGCGGCATCGACCGGGACGCGCCGGAAGGCGGGGCCCGGGGGTGCGTGCGGCAGGGCGCGTGAACCGCTTCAGAAAGTTCGTCTCGGTTCTTGGATATGGCCAATTCCCGCTCCCTGTAAGGGAGATAATCACACAGCCCGGCGTTGGGGTGGGGCGTGCGCGCGTCCGCTGTGCCGCGCGTCTACTGCATGTGGCGTAAATCGTGCACTTGTGGTCGTTTCGCTCGCGCCCTTGTGGTCCGCTCGCTCGTTATGGGCGTGCTAAGTCGCCTCTGAAGGTCGCGCGCGTGTCGCGTGCTGCGTCGCGCCTTCGGGGGTCCGGGATGCGATGATTTTGGTGTATTTCGGACAATCGGCGTGCGCCCCAACGCACCTTTAGTCACCAAGGACCACTATGACTGCCAATCTCGCTGTGAAGGCCGACAATGGCGCCCCGGCCGGGCGTCCGCAGGTGCAGCGGAGGATCCCGCTGGCGGAGCTGGCGTCCCGCGGCAGCTCCGTGGCCTCGCCGGCCCTCGGTCGCGTGATGCCCGCCGCGGCCTCCGCCGGGAGCGTCCCGGTCGCGGCCTTCCAGTCGTTCAGCAGCAAGTAGCCGACCGACTCGGGGATTCCGCGCCGCAGTCATGGAGTCATCAGCGCCGACCAGGCCGTTGTCACAGTTTGTCCTGAAATTGCACAGCCGGTGCGATTTGGCATGCGACCACTGCTACGTCTACGAGCACGCGGACACGAGCTGGAAGCAACGGATCCGGGCGACTCCGGACGAGGTGTTCGACCGTGTGGCGGCACGGATCGCCGAGCATGCAGCGGCGCACCACCTGGACGCCGTCCAGGTGGTGTTCCACGGGGGAGAACCCCTCCTGGCCGGCCCGGCACGCATCCGCCGGGCCGCCGAGGCGTTACGCGGGGCGCTGGACGGCCGGTGCGCCCTGGAGCTCGGTATCCAGACCAACGCCGTCCTTCTGAACGAGCGATTTTGCGACATCTTCGATGAGTTCGGCATCTCGGTCGGCGTCTCCCTCGACGGCGGACGGGCCGAGAACGACCGCCACCGGCGGTTCGCGGACGGGCGGAGCAGCTACGACCGCGTGGTGAGATCGATCGGGCTGCTCCGTGAGCCGCGCTACCGCCATCTCTACGGCGGCCTGCTCTGCACGATCGACGTGGACAACGACCCCCTCGCGGTGTACGACGCACTCATGGCGCTGGAACCGCCCCGTATCGACTTCCTGTTGCCCCACGCCACGCACGACGTGCCGCCCGTACGCCCCGGCGGCGCCCCGGCGCCCTACGCGGACTGGCTGCTGACGATCCACCGGCGCTGGACCGCCCAGGGGCGCCCGGTGCCCGTGCGGGTCTTCGACTCCGTGCGCCGGATGCTGCGCGGCGGGAGCAGCCTGGTGGAGTCGATCGGCACCGATCCGGTCGACCTCGTCGTCATCGAGACGGACGGGACGTTCGAGCAGGCCGACTCGCTCAAGACCGCCTACGACGGGGCCCCGGCCACCGGCATGGACGTCTTCACGCACTCCCTGGACGAGGTGGCCGCCCATCCCGGGATCACCGCCCGGCGGCAGGGCAGAGCCGGACTGGCCGAGGAGTGCCGCCGGTGCCCGGTGGTCGACGTCTGCGGCGGGGGACTGTACGCGCATCGCTACCGCACCGGGAACGGATTCGCGAACCCGTCCGCGTACTGCGCCGACCTGATGGAGTTGATCCTCGGCATCCGCGACGCCGAGGACGAGGAAGTGGATCGGGAGATTTCGGTGACCACCGCGCCGGGGCAGCAGGACGGGTCCTCGCTGACCGAGGAACAGATCGACCAGCTGGCCGCCGGGTACGGCGACGCCGGCACGGTCGCGGCGCTCGCCGCCGAGCAGCTCGGGATCACCCGCGGCCTGCTCACCGCGGTCTGGGAACGCGCCCCGCGGGACGCCAGGACCGCCGCCGTGTGGCGGGTGCTCGCCGAGGTCGACGAGGCCGCGCCGGAGGCCGTGGACACCGTGCTGGCTCATCCGTACGTCCGGCCGTGGGCCCGGCACTGCCTGGAGACGGGCGGCGACGGGGGCGCGGACGTCGCGGGGCTCGCCGAGGTCGCGGCCGCCTCCCTGGTGCGGTCCGCGGGCCGGTACGGGGCGACGGTGCGGGTCCCCGTGCGCGACGGCGCGGTACGGCTCCCGGGTCTCGGCCGCGTGCTGGTCGGCGCCGCCGACGGTGAAGAGGCGGAAGTGGCCGCGGACGCCGGCGGATTCCGTGTGAGCGCCGCGGGCCGTACGCTCAGGATCGCCGCGCAGGGCCCCGCGGACGCGTGGTGGCACCCCGTACGCCGGGTCGGCCCGGCCGGCTGGACCGTGGCGCTGGAGGACACCGACCCCTACCGCGACGCCCATCAATGGCCGCCGGTGTCCCGGCAGGACGAGTCCGAGGTCAAGGCCTGGCACGAGGACCTGGTCGCTGCCTGGGACTTCCTCGGCGGCGAACTGCCCCGCTACGTCCCGGGGCTGGCCGCCGGGCTCGGGACCATCACCCCGTTGGTCCCGCCGGGCGACGGGAGCGACGTCAGCGGGGCCGCCCGGCAGGCGTTCGGCGCCGTCGGCATCGCACGGCCGGCGACGCCGGTCACGCTGGCCCTGCTGGTGGCCCATGAGTTCCAGCACGTGAAGCTCGGTGCCGTGCTGGACCTGATGGACCTGTTCGACCCGGACGACACCCGCCTGTTCCACGCGCCGTGGCGGCCCGACCCGCGTCCACTGGAGGGCCTGCTCCAGGGGACGTACGCACACATCGCCGTCGCCGAGTACTGGCGCGCTCTGGCCCGCCGGGGCGTCCCGGAGGCGGCCGCCCCCTTCGCCCGCTGGACCCGCGAGACGGCGGAGGCGGTCGACCGGCTCGCCGGCAGCGGATCGCTCACCCCGCTGGGCGAGCGCTTCGCGGCCCGGATGGCCGGCACCGTCGCCCCCTGGCTCTCCGAAGTGAACGGGGTCTGAGGTGCACACTCGCGAAAGCCTGACCCGGGACCTGCGCGCGCTGGGTGTCGGGGCGGGGGACGTGCTGCTGGTCCAGGGCTCCTTGAAGGCGGTCGGCGAGGTCGAGGGCGGCGGGCGCACCGTGGTCCAGGCGCTGCGGGCGGCGCTGGGCGACGCGGGCACCCTCGTGGCGTACGCGGCGACCCCGGAGAACTCCGTCACCTCCCGGGTGGACCGGCGGCGCACCGAGGGCATGAGCGATGCGGAACTGGCCGCGTACCGCGAGGCGATGGAGCCCTTCGACCCGCTGACCACCCCCGTGTCGCCCAGTGTGGGGCGGCTGGCCGAGGAGGTCCGGCTGCTGCCGGGCGCCCTGCGCAGCGCGCACCCGCACACCTCCTTCACCGCCTTCGGTCCGGCCGCGCGCTTCGTCACCGAGGGCCACGCGCTGGAGAGCCACCTGGGCGAGGACTCGCCCACCGCCCGGCTGTACGACCTGCGGGGCCGGGCCCTGCTCATCGGCGTGGACCTGTGGGTGTGCACGGCCTACCACCTCGCCGACTACCGCGCCGTCCCGCCGCCGGACCGCCCCTACCGGGCACTGGTGCGGGGCGCGGACGGCGGCAAGGAGTGGGTGACCTTCGAGGCACCCGACATCGACGACCGTCATTTCCCGGGACTCGTCCCGGTGGTGGCCCGCGGGTGCGCGGTGCTGAACGGCCCGTTCGGTGACGCGTCCTGCCATCTCGTGCCCATCGCCGACGCTGTGGATGTCATCGCCAAATGGTTGGTGAAGAACGGGCGTTGACCATCCGCGCGGAAAATTGATGGTCATGCGGTATTCCGCCGGAGAAACAGCGGTTCCTACACTGAGGTTCCCTCACGAGGGGCGCGGGACGGGGACCTGTAGGTCGGGCGGGGGAGATGGCGCATGGCATTACCCGTGGGGCAGGGAGACGCCTCGGACAAGCCCTATTTCTTCCTCAGCTATGCGCACACCCCGAGGAACGACCCCTCGGATCCCGACCCCGACCTGTGGGTCGCCAAGCTCTACAACGACCTGTGCGCGCACATCCTGCAGATGACGACGCTGCCCGCCGGAGTGAGGGCGGGCTTCATGGACCGGGGGATGAACGTCGGCGAGGGGTGGCCGGAATCGCTGGCCGAGGCGCTGGCGCACTGCAGGGTCTTCGTCCCGCTGTACTCCCCGCGCTACTTCCGCAGTCAGCAGTGCGGCAAGGAGTGGTACGCGTTCTCGCAGCGCGCCGTGTACCACCGGGCCGTGCACGAGGGCCCGATATCCGGCATCGTGCCCGCGCTGTGGGTGCCGGTGGCCGCGAACGACATGCCCGGCCCGGCCGAGGGGCTGCAGTTCAACCACGCGGATTTCGGTGAGGACTACGCCGCCGAGGGCTTCTACGGGCTGATCAAGCTCAGCTACCTCAAGCACGAGTACGAGCGGGCCGTCTACCGCCTGGCGCAGCGCATCGTGCAGGTGGTCGAGGAGACCAAGATCGCCAAAGGGCGGCACGTCGACTACCACCACGTCCCCAGCGCCTTCGGCCCCCCGGGCGCCAGCCGGCCGCTGCGCGTGACGGTGCTCGCCTGCTGCAGCTCCGAGGAACTGCCGGAGGGGCGCAGCGGCACCTGCTACGGCCCCTCGCCGCGCGACTGGAACCCGTACCACCCGCAGAGCAACCGGCCGCTGGCCGACCACGCGGCCGATCTGGCGCGCAACCTCGACTACCGGGTCACGGTGGGGGTGTTCGAGGAGGAGCTGGACCGCCTGCTGGACCCCACGCCCAGTGCCCCGGGACTGCTGCTGCTCGACCGCTGGGCCATGGACTCGCCCGACCGGCGGGAGATGCTGACCCGCTTCGGCAACGGGCACCGGCCCTGGATCAGCGTCCTCGTGCCCTGGAACAGGGCGGACCCGGAGTCCAACGGCCACGAGGAAGGGCTGCGCCGCATCGCCGACGCGGCCCTGGAACCGGGCCGGACGGACGGCCCGACCGGGCTGCGGTTCATCCGCAACAACATCCCGAGCCTGGAAGCCTTCAGCGACGACGTGCCCAAGGCCGTGGGACTCGCCGCCAAGCACTACGCCGCCCACGCCCCGGCGTTCCCGCCGCAGGGGCCGCGCACCGCCCGCCCCAGACTGCGTGGTCCGTCCGCCGGAGCGTACGGACCCGAACGCTCCTCCCCGTACGGCCCGTACGACGACCGCGGCACCACGGAACCCGACAAACCGGAGGGCCAGGATGACCGAGAGCCGTAACGGACGTGTGATCACGTTCTACTCGTACAAGGGCGGCACCGGACGGACCATGGCCCTGGCGAACACCGCCTGGATCCTCGCGGCCAACGGTCACCGGGTGCTGACCGTGGACTGGGACCTCGAAGCACCGGGGCTGTTCCGCTTCTTCCACCCCTTCCTGGACTCCTCGGCGCTGGCGGCCACCACCGGCATGATCGACCTGATCACCGAGTACCGGGAGGAGGCGCTGCGCGACGTACCGCGCCCACCCGACTGGCACCGCCAGTTCGCCCGGGTGCGCCCGCACGCCATCTCCCTCAACTGGGGCTTTCCCGAGGGCGGCAGCCTGGACTACCTGTCCGCGGGCCGCCAGGACCGCAACTACTCCACCGCCCTGACCGGCATCGACTGGGACGTCTTCTACGACCGCTTCGGCGGCGGCCAGTTCCTCGACGCCATGCGCGCGGACATGCGGCGGCACTACGACTACGTCCTCATCGACAGCCGTACCGGCCTCAGCGACATCGCCGACATCTGCACCGTGCACATGCCCGACGAGCTGGTGGTCTGCTTCACCCTCAGCGACCAGAGCATCTACGGCGCCGCCGCCGTCGCCCGCGACATCGAGGAGCGGTACAGCGGCCGCGGCATACGGATCTTCCCGGTGCCCATGCGCATCGACGACGGCGAGAAGGAGAAGGCCGACGCCGGACGGGCGCTGGCCCGCGCGCAGTTCGAGGGGCTCCCGGCCGGCCTGGGGGACGAGGAGCGCGTCGCCTACTGGGGGTCGGTGGAGATCCCGTACCGGCCCTTCTACGCCTACGAGGAGATCCTGGCGACGTTCGGGGACGCGCCCGGCCTGTCCAGTTCGATGCTGTCCGCCTGCGAGCGCCTGACCGCCATGGTCTCGGGCGGCGCCGTCACCTCGCTGCCCCCGCTCCCGGAGCCGGAACGGCTGCGGTGGGCGGCGGAGTTCACCCGGCGGCGACCCGTCCCGCCGTCCGGTCTGGTGCTGGCGTACGTGCCCGAGGACCGCATGTGGGCGGACTGGATCGAGTGGATCCTCACCCGGGCCGGCTTCCGGGTCGTGCCCTGGGACGTGGAGACCCACGCCGCCCCCACGGAACAGCCCGCGGGCGCCGGCGCCGGCTCCCGGACCCTCATCGTGCTCTCCGCCGCCTATCTGCGCTCCCGCCGGGCCATGCGGGTGTGGGAGTCGAACTCCGGCACCGACCCGTCGGGCCAGCAGCACCAGCTGCTGCCGATCCGGGTCGGCGACGTGCGCCCCGGCCCGCCGCTGGCGCAGCGCAGTCCGGTGAGCCTGGTCCGGCTCGACCACTTAGCGGCCGCCACCACGCTGCTGCGCGCCCTCGGGCGCGACGAGACGGACCTCAACCAGGCGTCGATGGCGGGCGGCCCGCGCTACCCGGTCGGCGACCCCAAGGTGTCCAACCTCCGGCCCCGCAACACCTTCTTCACCGGCCGCTCCACCGTCCTGGACCGGCTGCGCGACCGCCTGGGCGGCGGCAACCCCTCCGTCCAGCCCTTCCCGCAGACGCTCCACGGGCTGGGCGGCGTCGGCAAGACCCAGGTGGCGCTGGAGTACGCGCACCGCTTCAAGGCCGACTACGACCTCGTGTGGTGGATCGAGGCGGAGCAGGAGGACCGGATCGCGCCCTCCCTCGCGGAGCTCGCCCGCCGCCTGGAGCTGAGGGTCGGCGACAGCGTCTCCGAGGCCGCAGAGGCGGCCCGCGAGGAGCTGATGACCGGCACCCGCTTCTCGCGCTGGCTCCTGGTGTTCGACAACGTCGAGGACCCCGAGCGGGTGCGCCGGTACTTCCCCGGAGGACGCGGCCACATCGTGGTCACCGCCCGGAACAAGCCGCCGACCGGACCGACCGAGCCCCTGGAGATCGAGGTCTTCAACCGGGCGGAGAGCGTGGAGCACCTGCGCCGCCGGGTCGGCGGCATGAGCCGTGAGGACGCCGCGCAGGTGGCCGAGGCGGTCGGGGACCTGCCCCTGGCGGTCGAGGTGGCCGCCGCATGGCTCGCCGAGACCGCCACCCCGGTGGACGTCTATGTGCAGCAGCTCAAGGAGCAGACCACCAAGGCGCTGTCGGTCACCACTGCCGCCGGCTACCCGCGGGAGGTCGGGGCGACCTGGAGCATCTCCATCAGCCGGCTGCGCAACCAGTCCAAGGCGGCCGTCCGGCTGCTGGAGCTGTGCGCGTTCTTCGCGGCCGAGCCGATCTCGATGACCCTCATCGAGAGCGACTCCATGATCCAGGCGCTGCTCCCGTACGACCCCCAGCTGCGTGACCGCTACATGCTCGGCAAGGTCATCCAGGCGGTCAACCGCTTCGCGCTGGCGAAGGTCGACCCCGCGGACAGCAGCATCCAGGTGCACCGGCTGGTGCAGGCGGCCGTGCGCTCGGAGATGTCCGAGGACGACCAGCAGGAGACCATGCACGAGGTGCACCGCATCCTCGCCGAGGCCCGGCCGCCCGAGGACGCCATCAACGACCCCGCGAACTGGCCCGGGTTCGAGCTGATCTGGCCGCACCTCGCCCCGTCGCAGGCCGAGGACTGCCGCGAGGAGAAACCGCGGCAGCTGCTGGTCAACCGCGTCCGCTACCTGTGGAAGAGCGGCGCGCTGGAGCAGGCCCGGATCCTGGCCGAGCAGTTGCTGCACAACTGGAAGCAGTCCCTGGGCGAGGACGACCTGCAGACCCTCAACCTGCAGTTCGAGCTCGCCAACGTGCTCCGCTCCCAGGGCAGGTACCAGGAGGCACGGCAGTACGACGAGGACACCCTCGCCCGGCAGACCGCCCTGCTGCCGGCCGGCCACCCCCACACCCTGATCACCGGCGGCAGCCTCGCCGCGGACCTGCGGGCGCTCGGCCGCTTCCAGGAGGCCCGGGAACGCGACGAGCAGATCTACGCGGGCTTCAAGGACATCTTCGGCGAGCAGCACCCGCGTTCGCTCGTCGCGGCCAACAACCTCGCCATCGACTACCGGCTCACCGGGGACTCCGAACTCGCCCGGCGGCTGGACCAGGAGACCGTCGACCGGCGCAGCCCGATGCTCGGCGACCGCCACCCGTACACCCTGTCGACCAAGGCCAACCTCGCCCGCGACCTGCGGGAGATCGGCGACTACACCGGCTCGGTCGCCATGCTCGAAGAGGTGATGGACGTCTTCCAGGACGTCCTCAACCCCGATGTGCCCGAGACGCTGCGCAATGCCAAGAGCCTCGCGGTCTCGCTGCGCAAGGCCGGCCGCGCCGCCGAGTCGATGCGGCTCACCCAGGTGACCTACGACCGCTACCTGGAGCGGTACGGCCCCGACGTGCCGGACACACTCGCCTGCGCGCTCAACCTCGCCGCCGAGTACTCGGCGGCCGGCGACAAGGGGAAGGCCCGCGACCTGGCGCTGGACGCGCTGTCGTCCTACCGGCGGCTGCTCGGCGACGACCACCCGTTCACCCTGGCCTGCCGCAACAACCTGGCCATCTACCTGCGCGGCAGCGGCGACGCCGCGGAGGCCGTCGCGGTCGGCACCGACACCCTGGCCCGGCTGGAGCGCGCGGTCGGCCCCCGCCACCCGTACACCCTGAACTGCATGATCAACCTGGGCAACGCGCAGGGCGAGCTCGGTGAGACCGACCGCGCGGTGACCCTGCTGGAGACCGCCCTGCGCGGACTCACCGAGCGGTACGGTCCCGAGCACCCGGACGCCCTGGCCTGCGAGATCAACCTGGCCTACGCGCTGCGGCAGTCCGGCCGGCACGCCCAGGCCCAGCAGATCCGCGGCAAGGTGCTGCCCGAGTGCGTACGGCTGCTGGGCGAGGAGCACCCCCTCAGCCGGGCCGCCCGCGAGTGGTTCCGGGTCAACCGGGACCTGGAGCCGCAGCCGGTGTGAACGCGGCGGCGGGGGGGGGGGGGGGGGCGCGGCGGCCCCCCCCCCCCCCCCCCCCCGGCGCCCCCCCCCCCCCCCCCCCCCCCCCCCCCCCCCTCCGGCGTTGTGCGGGATCAGGTGTGCGGCACGGTGCTGCCGTCGGAGAGGTCCACGACCTTCCGGTCGCCGAGCGGCCGGTCCAGGGAGACCGTGCGGGTGA